>NZ_JASHCQ010000001.1:0-211396 GCF_047464035.1 Streptococcus mitis | reverse complement strand
CCATATGAATCTTTCTAATGAGTTGTTTGATCGCTTTTCATTATAGATCTTATGGGACTTTTTTTCTACACAAAAATCGGCTCTATAATATCTATAGGGGGTTACCCACTACAAATATTATAGAGCCAAAATAAGCTTTGTATTATAGAAGACAAGGCTTTTTTTCATCTTGTCAGAATCTATGGCTAAATGGTATAATAAGCGTATAAAACGATTTTGATTATTATAGTGAAAAATTTTTCAAGAATCTATAAAGAGAGTTACTAAAAGAAATCATAATCGAAAAATAATATTCATAAAATGTGGAGTTTTTTATGTTCGAACTAAATATAACAAAGTTAATTATTGTATGTGATGAGAGTACAGTTGGATATGCTAATTACTTACGCCAACTTGTAAGTGCTAATGACGATGAAGAAGACGTAATTATAGGAACTAAAGATGGTGCAATTAAAGTAAGTGTTTGGTTAGAAAAGCATTATTTAGATAATATGTCTACAATATCGTCTAATGAACATGTTTTGTTTATAGGAGAAAATCAAGCTAGTAAAGATGAAATACCAAGTATGACTGTAAAATTTGACCAACTTGGAATGAAATATGGATGGTTAGGCAAGCGTGGTATGATGCTAGTTTCAAGTACTATAGATAACCCAGATAGTTACAATGAATTTATTAATCTCTGTAGTGACTACAAGACTGAGTTTGAACTAATAGAGTTTAAAAAACCACTTCATGAACAAGCACTAGACGCAGCTGTTGGTGTTATGGGTGATATTCCTGATATTATGATGAATGTTGGAAATACATTATTATCTTTCTTGGGACCTGTGCCAGCTATTGCAGCAGATGCAGTTAATGCGGTTGCAGAAGCTACTAAATGGATTACAACAACAGAAGATCAGAGAAAAATTACAGATCAACAATATCGCGCTTTAACATTAATATTATATATGGATGGATTATCTGAGTTCTTGGAGGGATAATGAATGGAAGGCTTTAGAGAAGGATACGAATTCTTTCAAAAGCATGCAGGTAATTTTGCAGGACATACTGCTGGTGTACATTATTTAGACTCTGTAGAATCAGAGATAAAGAAGTTGGTGAATAATCTAAATGAATTTGAATATAATGGTGCACGTATAGATACACTAAAGGGAGATGTTGCTGAGTTTTGGCATGCTGGGACTTTTAATATTAATGCAGCTATTAATTCTTCAAAAAACAGGGTACAAGTTGATCGTAGCCATGACTTTGGCTCTGCTGATATTACAGGAATAAACTTCGATGCTGAATTTGGTTTAAAATATTATAAGGATGGGACAGCAAGTGCAATTCAGCAATCGAAAAGTATTTTAAATCGTTTCAATGAATATAAAGCTCGAGGTGGGAATGATAATCTCGAGAAATATTTAGAAGAACGGGGATTATCAGCTGAAACAGATTTAAATTCTCCAGTTTACGCAGGTCAGTATAGAGTAATTCCATCAGATCAGTTAGAAGAAGCGACTATGTCTTTAGAGCGAAAAATAAGCGAAGATGCTGTAAAGCGACCGGAGCAAGTTTATCGCCGTGAAGAGACTCTAGAATTACTCAGTGATAGAGTTAAAGATAATGAGGGAAATGAATCGATTCCTTTGTCGGAACAGGAAGCACGTGAACTTGCTACTTTGTCTAAGGAGGGTGGAGTAAATCCTGAGGATTTACACTTAACAACTGAAGATCTTATTAAATACATTGATATATTAAAGAAATCATACAAAGCAGGATTAACAGCTGCCACAATATCAATGGTTTTGAAAGTTGTACCGGAAATCTGGAATGCAATAGCTTATTTAATTAAGAATGGATATGTCGATGAAAAACAATTTAAAAAAATAGGTTTTGCAGCACTTACAGGAGCAGGAGAGGGGTTTGTTCGAGGAACGGTATCTGCTGCAATTACCGCAAGTTGTCTGTCTGGTGTGCTTGGAAAGACTTTTAAAAAAGTTAATCCATCAGTAGTAGGTGTAGTGACAGTACTAGTAATGAACTCGATGAAGAGCTCGTATAAAGTATTTACTGGTGAGATGAATAGAAGTGAGATGGTGAACGAGTTAATTAAAGAAATGTTTATTACAACCTGTGCATTTTCAATGGGATTATTAGGAAATGCATATATTAAAATTCCTCTACCTAATTTTCTTTCTAAACTTAATAAAGTTGTCCCTTTAGGATACATGATTGGTAGTTTTGTAGGATCGATAGCTGGTTCTGTAATTTACTCTTCAATATATAATCCAGTACTATCATTTTGTGTCGATTCAGGATTTACTCTATTTGGTTTAGTGGATCAAAATTACGAGTTGCCAGAAGAAGTATTAAAAGAAATAGGAATTGAAGTTTTTGAATATGAAAAGTTTGAATACGAACCGTTTGAATTTGAGAAGTTTGAATACGAGCGATTTGAATATGAACAATTTGAGTATGAGAAACTTCATACGATATTCTTAAGAAGAGGAATTATAGGTGTAAATTGTGTAGGATATTTATAATACTTGGATTGGATGTCTTTTATAAGTACGAGTATATTTATAATTATATAAGACAATTTATTTCTATCCGAAATTATTTTTTTAAGTTAGATAAGTCAATAACTATTAAATGATAAAATAGAAACGCAAAGAAGCCCAAGCCATTGACGATAATGAAGGCTGGTTTTGGTCAGGTAGAAACAGTTATTTTACTGTTAGTCTATGAATTCGACTAATCTATTTTAAAATTTTTGAACCCTTGTATCCGCAAGGGTTTTCTTCTTGCCTTCTTTTTATGGTAAAATATTTTTAATGAAATGGGTATATTCCCTCCAATCTTACAAAAATGTAAGATTAAAGTCTCTTTTGTAAGGTTAGGTTATGGCAAGCGGTCTTTTTTTGATGTAAACTAGACTCATAAAGAACAAAGGAGTAACATCATGAAACAAACCTTACATGAGAAAACAAGAAAACCAAGTCACAAAGATATCGAGCGTGTTCAGCTGGGATGCGCTATGATGCAAGCAACATTTCATTTGATGGGATATTAAGAAAGGAGATTCTCATGACACTTTTAGATGTAAAACACGTTCAAAAAATTTATAAAACTCGTTTTCAGGGCAACCAAGTAGAGGCCCTCAAGGATATTCACTTTACCGTGGAAAAAGGTGACTACGTTGCCATCATGGGTGAGTCTGGTTCTGGTAAATCAACTCTTCTCAATATTCTAGCTATGCTGGATAAACCAACTCGTGGTCAGGTTTACTTAAATGGAACTGACACAGCAACCATTAAAAATTCACAAGCTTCTAGCTTCCGTCGTGAAAAATTAGGCTTTGTCTTCCAAGACTTTAATTTGCTAGATACTCTGTCTGTTAAGGACAATATCTTGCTTCCGCTTGTCTTGTCAAGAAGACCTATTACGGAGATGATGAAGAAATTGGTGGTGACAGCTGAGAATCTTGGTATCAACCAATTGCAAGAGAAATACCCTTACGAGATTTCTGGTGGTCAGAAACAGCGTGTAGCAGTAGCCCGCGCCATCATCACAGAACCTGAAATTCTCCTTGCGGATGAGCCAACAGGGGCCCTTGACTCCAAATCATCTGCAGCCTTACTTGATGTTTTTGATGAAATCAATGAGCGCGGCCAAACCATTCTCATGGTAACCCACTCAACAGCAGCAGCTAGCAGAGCTAAACGTGTACTCTTTATCAAAGACGGCATTCTTTACAATCAAATCTACCGTGGAGAGAAGACAGAGCGTCAGATGTTCCAAGAAATCTCTGATACCTTGACTGTCATGGCAAGCGAGGTGAATTAGTATGTTTCGATTAACCAATAAGTTAGCGGTATCGAACTTGATTAAAAACCGCAAACTCTACTATCCTTTTGCGCTGGCTGTTCTCTTGGCAGTCACTGTCACCTATCTCTTTTACTCTCTAACTTTCAATCCCAAGATTGCAGAAATTCGTGGAGGGGAAACGATTCAAGCTACTCTAGGATTTGGTATGTTTGTCGTCACCCTTGCGTCAGCCATTATCGTCCTCTATGCCAATAGTTTTGTCATGAAAAACCGTTCCAAGGAACTAGGAATTTATGGCATGTTGGGCTTGGAGAAGCGTCACCTGATCAGTATGACCTTTAAGGAGTTAGTGGTATTTGGGATTCTAACTGTTGGAGCAGGTATCGGTATTGGAGCCTTGTTTGACAAGTTGATTTTCGCTTTCCTACTCAAACTGATGAAATTAAAGGTAGAACTAGTCGCTACTTTCCAGATGAAAGTTGTCATTACAGTACTTGTTGTCTTTGGTTTGATTTTCCTAGGTCTCATGTTCCTGAATTCCCTTCGAATTGCCCGTATGAATGCCCTCCAGCTCTCTCGTGAGAAAGCAAGCGGAGAGAAAAAAGGTCGTTTCCTACCTCTCCAAACTATTCTTGGTTCCATAAGTTTAGGGATTGGATATTATCTTTCCCTTACTGTAAAAGATCCTCTTACAGCCTTAACAACTTTCTTCCTAGCTGTTTTGCTGGTTATTTTTGGAACCTATCTCTTGTTCAATGCAGGTATTACCGTTTTCCTCCAAATCTTAAAGAAGAATAAGAAATATTATTACCAGCCCAATAACCTTATCTCAGTGTCCAACTTGATTTTCCGTATGAAGAAAAATGCGGTTGGACTAGCAACTATCGCAATTTTGTCAACAATGGTTTTGGTAACCATGTCAGCAGCTACTAGTATTTTCAATGCCTCAGAATCCTTTAAGAAAGTGATGAATCCGCATGACTTTGGCATTACTGGACAAAATGTTGAAAAAGAAGATTTGGACAAACTCTTGAGCCAGTTTGCAAGTGACAAAGGTTATAGTGTCAAAGAGAAAGAAGTTCTTCGTTACAGTAACTTTGGTATTGCAAATCAAGAAGGAACCAAGTTAACTATTTTTGAAAAAGGACAAAACCGTGTCCAACCTAAAACAGTCTTCATGGTATTTGACCAAAAAGATTATGAAAATATGACTGGTCAAAAGCTTTCTCTATCTGGGAATGAGGTCGGTCTCTTTGCCAAAAATGACGGACTGAAAGGACAGAAAGCTCTAACTCTAAATAACCATCAATTTTCTGTCAAAGAAGAATTTAATACAGATTTTATTGTGAATCATGTCCCAAATCAGTTTAATATTTTTACTACTGATTACAATTACCTTGTTGTTCCTAATTTGCAAGCATTTTTAGACCAATTCCCAGATTCGGCTATCTATAATCAGCTGTACGGTGGTATGAATGTAAATGCCAGCGAAGAAGAACAACTCAAGGTCGCTGACGAGTATGATAAATACCTCGATCAATTTAATGCACAATTAAACACGGAAGGTAGCTATGTTTATGGTAGCAATCTAGCAGATGCTAGTTCTCAGATGAGTGCTCTCTTTGGTGGTGTCTTCTTTATCGGTATTTTCCTATCCATTATCTTTATGGTCGGAACCGTTCTGGTCATCTACTACAAACAAATTTCTGAAGGCTATGAAGACCGTGAACGCTTTATTATCTTGCAGAAAGTTGGTTTAGATCAAAAGCAAATCAAGCAAACCATCAACAAACAGGTTTTAACTGTTTTCTTCCTCCCTTTGCTCTTTGCTTTCCTACACCTAGCCTTTGCCTATCATATGCTTAGCCTGATTCTTAAAGTGATAGGTGTACTGGATGCGACTATGATGTTGACAGTGACCTTGTCTATCTGCGCTATCTTCCTCATCGCCTATGTGCTGATTTTCATGATTACTTCAAGAAGTTATCGCAAGATTGTCCAAATGTAAAAAAAGATACCTCGACTTCAAAATCGAGGTATTTCTTGTCTTCTAAATGCTGAAAAGTTGTCCGAGTAAGAAGGTAACTCCCATGGTCAAGAGACCAATAGCAAGGTTCCGAATCATAGCCGTTTTGGTTGGGGCTTTTCCAAGTCTTGCACTAGTGTAACCAGTGAGAAGAAGGGCCACACCGACGATAAGGACGGTAGCAAGGATGCGGTATTCACTTGGGAAAATGGTAATTGAAAGCATGGGTGGTAAGCTACCAAGGAAAAAAGAAATAAAGCTAGAGATGGCAGCGTGCCAAGGATTGGTAAACTCTTCATACTCTATCCCGTATTTTTCCTCTACCAAAGCCTTGAGTGGATTATTTAAAAAGGCTTTGTTGGTGAGAAGTTGGGCTGATGTTTCACACTCGCCATTTTGAATATAGGCAGCATAGAGGGACTTTTTGGCTAGTTCCATATCTTGGTCTAGCAAGACTTGCTCACGCGCAACGGCCGCTTCCTCAGTATCTTTTTGAGTTGAAACGGACACATATTCTCCACCTGCCATCGAAAAGGCACCGGCCAAAATAGCCGCAAATCCTGATAAAAAGATAATCCAGATATTGCTCGTAGCACTGGCAACCCCAATAACCACACCAGCGATGGAAATAATCCCATCATTAGCACCAAGAACACCCGCACGCAGGATATTTAAACGACCTGCAAAATTTGAATCGATTTCGTGATTTGTTTCTGACATACTATTCTCCTTTTTATCCAGTATAAAGGAAAGAGGTAATGAAATCAATCTTTTAAAAGTATCTGAAAAAAGTTGCACGATTTTAATGAAAAGGGCTTTTCTGTTTAAGTTTTACCATTAAAACATGCTATAATAGTTGCAGAAAGGTTGGTATTTATGGCTAGGATATTGGTTATTGAAGATAATAGTGACATTCAGGAAATTTTGAGAACACTTCTTACTGAGGAGCATGAGGTAATTCAAGCCTTTTCTGGTACAGAAGGAATCATGCGTTTTGACCAAGGTGGGATTGACCTCGTTTTGCTAGATATCATGCTTCCTGGGAAAAATGGGGATCAGGTTTTAAAAGCCATCAGGAAACAAAGTCAAATTCCAGTCATTATGCTAACGGCTTTGAGCGATAAGAAGCTAATCAGTCAATATCTCTTAGACGGTGCCAATGATTACATAGTCAAACCTTTTGATTTGGACGAAGTCTTTGCTAGAGTTACTGTTCAATTACGCCAAAGTGCAGAAAAACAGCCTATGGAAATAGGAAAAACTGAAAATCTGCCACAAAGCTTAAAAAATATCCAGTTTGATGCAGAAAGTTTTGAAATCAAAAATAGCCAGGAGACGATTCGCCTTGCCAAGAAAGAATGCTTGATTCTCCAAACTCTCCTTAAATACCCTAAAAAAATTTTTACAAAAGAAGAACTTTATGAATTGGTCTGGGAGGATAGCTATCTACCTGGAGATAATACCCTCAATACGCATTTGAGTAATCTTCGTAAAAAATTAAACCAGCTTGATCCAAATCAAGAATATATTGAAACCATCTGGGGAGTTGGTGTAAGATTAAAAGGAGACAAGCAATGACCTACATGATAATCTTTATCCTACTGGTACTCCTAATTATTTTATCGATTTCATTGATTCGCTACCATCTAGCACTTAAAAACTTGAGTCAACAGATTGAAGACAAGATTCTCACGGGTAGTATGAAAAGAGTCGGAGTCAACATTTTTTCCAAACATTTTTTACAACTCTACCAGCAGATTGAGAATTTATTTCAAGAAGTGGAACAATCTCGATTGGTTATGAAAAGGGAAAAGCAGACTCTGGATATGGCCATCAGCAATATCGCCCATGATATTCGTACACCTCTGACTATTGCTTCAGGCTACACCCAACAATTGATAAAGTCTCCTGAAGACAAAGCAGAAACCTTACAAAAAATAGCCCAGCATCTTGATTTAGTTTCTAAACGTTTGGAGGCACTCCTAGAATATCGTCGTTTAATGGAAGGAGCTGTCAAACCGAAACTGCAAGAAGTGGATTTTTCAGCTTTTATCACCAAAAAGACTCTGGCTTATTATGATGTTTTTCAGTCGGCAAATATCATGCTTGATTTTAAGGTTGAAACTGGTCTGAAAATGAGGACTGATGAAGACTTGCTGGATCGAATTTTACAAAATCTGCTTGGAAATGTCCTCAAACATGGCAAGGAAGAAGCGCGGCTATCTTTGAGAAAGGAAAAGGAACAGCTTGTCTTAGAGATTGCAAACCTTGTTAAACAGCCCATCAAAAGAATAGAAAATCTCAGCAACCGTTTTTATTCGGAAAATCTATCAGACACGGAAGAATCCTCTGGTTTAGGCCTTTATATCACTGAGGAATTATGTCATCTTCTTGGTGCAGAGATGAAACTAAGCACAGATGGGCAATGGTTGTCGGTTTTCATTTACTTTTAACGAAATAAACCTCCTCTGTAGGCTAGAGGAGGTCATTTTTTATAGACTTTTCTTTTT
The DNA here is from genome assembly GCF_047464035.1 of Streptococcus mitis. Classification (GTDB taxonomy): domain Bacteria; phylum Bacillota; class Bacilli; order Lactobacillales; family Streptococcaceae; genus Streptococcus; species Streptococcus mitis_DX. Next base: position 203,041 of record NZ_JASHCQ010000001.1, on the reverse strand, counting down.
GAAAACTGCCAATCCACTTAGATTAAAGATTACGATAACAACTAAAGTAACTATAAGGGTATAGAAAATTGATTCACTATTAGCAGTCATAGCATAGAAAAACTGCAATGATAAATATGGCAAAATTTTGATACTTGGGAAGATGAGCATTGGCATAGAAAGGATGATAGAGCTGACCAAATAACCAACAAATACCGCAAGATAAGAATGACTAACATAGAGAATGAAGGAAACAATGGAAAGCCAAGCTAGAAGGCAAAGAAATTGAAGGGAAATGGTTATCAGTAGATTGCCGATAAAGCCATCAGGCATAGTTCCAAATCCATTTAAGATAGTTGCTGGAATAAAGGCAATCACAAGGCTAAGGATAAGTTGTAAGAAAGCGATACTAGCAAGTACAAAGGCTTTGGCAAGGAAAAACTCGGTACGAGAGACACCCACTGTTAAATTATTTTTATAGAGTTTGCCGATTAAATCAACTCCAAGAACGAGGCAGGCTAGAACAATACATAGAAAAACGAGGTTTGAACCTTGACTAGATGCGTTGATCAGGGCTTGTACACCGTCCCAGCCATGGGTTGGAATTTCTGGTTCTTCTGTCTGGATTGCTATCAGATGACCCGTAGCTCCTATACTTGCACCCATTAGCATGAGAGCAAAGAGAATGAACTCTGTAATCCAGAATCCTTTGGAACGGAAAAGACGGTAAAAGTCTGCTTGAATGGTATGTATCATGATTTTCCTCCTATTGGACCAATTGAGTGAAGTATTCTTCTAGGTTTTGACGGGCATAGTAAATCTCGTCAATGGCAACATCTGCCAAGGTTAATTCCTTAAGAATCTGCTTGACATCTTGTTCCTGACCAAAGATATGGATTTCATTTTCAGGGTTCACTACCTTAAACTGGAGCTGGATTTGTTCTTTCAATACTTGACAAGCTTTCTCTTGGTCAGCTGTCTTAAGCACAATGTAATCTTCACTTAGTGTTTCAAATTCAGCTTTGCTGATTTCACGGATAATCTTGCCTTGATCTAAAATACCAAAACGATTAGCTACGAGGTAGAGTTCTGACAAGATATGGCTAGAGATGAGAATGGTGATCCCTTTTTCTTGATTGAGTCGTTGAATCATTAATCGAAATTCTTTGATACCGATTGGGTCGAGACCATTGATAGGTTCATCTAAAATCAGGAAGTCTGGTTTAGATAGAAGGGCAATGGCGATACCAAGTCTTTGCTTCATTCCAAGAGAGAAATCTCGAAAGACTTTTTTACCTGTATCTGACAAGCCTACATAGTCCAGCGTTTCTCGAATGACTTGATCAGCATTTGGAATATGACGAATCATACAGTAATATTTCAGGTTTTGATAGGCTGTTAAGTGATTATGAGCTACAGGTGATTCGATCACTGAACCTACTCGAGATAGAGCCTTGCTCCATTCATTTTCCGAATGGCTAGAGAAGAGGGAAACAGTTCCTTTATCCGCAAACAGTAGCTGCGTAATGATTTTTATCAAGGTGGTTTTCCCAGCTCCGTTTTTCCCGATAAGTCCATAAATATCTCCCTCTCTTATCGTTAGATGAAGATCCTGAAGGATAGCTTGTTTGTCGAAGTTTTTGGACAATCCATGAATGTCAAGTACTGTTTTCATGATTCTCTCCTTTTGATTTATTTTGTTAACTTTAGTATAAAGTATAGAAATCAAAGAAAGCTCAAGCATTTCTAAAGAGTTTCTAAAGTTTTAGGAATTCTTAAATATCAAAACCCAGTTGGTATGAACTGGGCTTCTTTACTATAAAATATATTTCTCAATGGCACGCGCAACGCCGCCTTCTTCGTTGCTGGCTGTAACGGCATCCGCAAGAGATTTGACATAATCGCTGGCATTTCCCATTGCAATACCAAGGCCTGCAAACTGGAGCATTTCGATATCGTTATTGGCATCGCCCATGGCCAAAATTTCTGATGGCTCAATCTTCAAAATTTCAGCTAGTCGAGAAAGAGCAGTAGCCTTTGTTGTTCCAAGTGGCATGGCTTCATAAATAACAGGCTGCGAACGAACACCGCTAAATCGTTGGCAAAGCTCCTCAGCAAAACTCTGCTCAAAATCGTCTGTTTGGCTCTCTGTTCCTAAAAACATACCTTGGAACATACGAAACTTGCCACTGGTTGCTTCTTCAAGAGAAATTTCAGTCAGGTCTGAAAAGACTAGCTTAGCATCATTTTGAATGATTTCATTAGGCTTACCTCCGAGGACAAAATAATGTTCCTCATCAAAAAGAGTCAACTGAACCTCACTCTTTTCAGCTAGGTCATAAAGGTATTCGATGTCAGATGGACTGAGTTCTTGCCAATCAACCAGACTCCAATCACTGGTCTGGTGAGTTGAACAACCGTTGTTAACAATGACATACTCATTCTGGAGGTCAAGTCCCAGTTTTTGATAGTAGGGGAGGACGCCAAAAAGCGGGCGACCCGTACAGAGAACCAGTTTGACACCTTTTTCGATAGCTTGGTGAATAGCAGTAATGTGGGCTTGTGGGATTTCCTTGGCTTCATTGAGGAGGGTTCCGTCCATATCCAAGGCAAGTAGTTTAATCATAAGACTTCCTTTTCTAGGTGTTTTGCTTTTATTATAGCATATAGGCTATAAAATGTCTGACAGAATTGTAACATTTGACTTTTCTTTTCTTGAAAAACAAAGTAAATTCTTATATAATATGTATACTTAATATTTAAGGAGAAATAATGACAAAGTATCAATTTAATTCAATTTACAAAAATGATGAAACAGAGTCTACAGGTCTTCTTTTCATCAAAGTCTACAACAAGTGGGAAAGCAATTTGAAAAGAGTCTTGAAATCAGTTGGCCTCACTTTGCCCCAATTTATCGTTTTAACTTCGCTCTTGTTTTTGTCTAATAGAGAGGAATATGTAACGCAAGTTGATATCGCTCGGTTCACTGGTATGGATGTCATGACGGTTTCCCAGATTGTTAGACTACTGGAGAAGAAAGACTACATTAGACGCGATCAACACCCAATGGATAGTCGGGCAAAACTTGTCTCAGTGACGAAGTCTGGCGCGGAGAAGGTCAATCAAGCTTTACCCTTAGTAGAAGGCGTTGATGAAGAATTTTTTGAAAAACTATCTAACGATAGAGAATGTTTTAATCGCATGTTAGTAGAGTTGGAGGATAAAAATGCCTAGATATTGGGTCGGAGTTGTTTCAAAGAACCATGTTTTAAGAGGAGTTGAGGGAAATTTTTGTCAGGTCTGTCATGGAAAGGGCGGCCCCTTAAATCGTATGAAAAAAGGTGACTATCTTTTATACTATAGTCCAAAATACGATATGAATGGTCAAGATAAGTTACAGGCTTTTGTGGCCGTAGGTAAAATTATAGATGACAAAGCCTATCAAGTAGAGCAATTTGAAGGATTCTTTCCCTTTAGACGAAATGTCGAGTATTATCTACCAGTCAAAGATTGTTCCATAGAAATAGCTAGACAGCATCTTGAATGGAGAGACTATACTTCTCGACTTCGTTATGGACATTTTGAAGTTTCTAAAGACTTTTTCCTCTATATCTTTCATCATATGAAAGTGGATGATGAAGTATGATTGATTTGCTAGTTAAATGATTATCAACAAGAATTTTGGATTTGGACTGTGAAGCGAACTTTGCTATAATAGAGTAAGAAACTTTGATAAACCAAACGAGGCTGAGATGAAATTACTTTATACTGATATTCGGACTTCTTTGACAGAAATCCTAACCAGAGAGGCGGAGGAGCTGATTGCTGCTGGCAAGCGGGTCTTCTACATCGCCCCTAACTCTCTTTCTTTTGAAAAGGAACGCGCCGTGCTGGAATGCTTGTCACAGCAGGCTTCTTTTGCGATTACCGTCACGCGCTTTGCGCAGATGGCTCGTTACCTGATTTTGAATGACCTACCTGTCAAAACCAGTCTAGATGACATCGGTCTTGGGATGGCCTTTTATAAATGCCTTGCCGAACTTGATCCTAAGGATTTACGTGTTTATGGAGCTATCAAGCAGGATCCTCAATTTATCCAGCAGTTGATTGAGCTTTACCATGAGATGACCAAAGCTCAGATGAGTTTTTTGGACTTGGAGAGTTTGACGGATGAGGACAAGAGGGCCGATTTACTCTTGATTTTTGAGAAAGTAACGGCCTATCTTAACCAAGGGCAGTTAGCTCAGGGAAGTCAGTTATCCCATTTGATTGAGGCTATTGAGAATGACAAAGTAAGTAGTGATTTTAGCCAGATTGCCTTAGTCATTGATGGATTTACTCGTTTTTCTGCTGAGGAAGAACGAATTGTGGACCTACTTCATGACAAGGGTGTTGAGATTGTCATTGGAGCTTATGCGAGTAAGAAATCTTATACCAGTCCATTCTCTGAAGGCAATCTCTATCAAGCCAGTGTGGAGTTTCTCCATCATCTAGCCTTTAAATACCAAACACCTGCCCGGGATTATTCTCAAACTCATGAGAAGATGGATAGCTTTGACAAGGCCTCTCGTTTTCTGGAGTCTTCTTATAACTTTTCAGAATTAACATTGGATGTCGATGAGAAGGATTGTGAAAACTTACAAATCTGGTCTTGCTTGACGCAAAAGGAGGAGTTGGAGCTAGTAGCCCGTAGCATTCGTCAGAAATTGCACGAGAACTCAAATCTGAGTTACAAGCATTTTCGTATTCTCTTGGGGGATGTAGCTTCTTATCAATTATCGCTGAAAACCATTTTTGACCAGTATCAGATTCCTTTCTATCTTGGTAGAAGCGAATCCATGGCGCATCATCCCTTGACACAGTTTGTTGAGTCTATTTTGGCTTTAAAACGTTATCGTTTCCGTCAGGAAGATTTGATTAATATCCTCAGAACAGGTTTGTATACCGACCTTAGACAAGCTGATATTGATGCTTTTGAGCAATATATCCGCTATCTTGGTATCAATGGCTTGCCAGCCTTTCAGCAAACCTTTACCAAATCCCACCATGGAAAATTTAATCTGGAACGTTTAAATGCTCTTCGTCTGCGTATTTTAACACCTCTTGAGACTCTTTTTGCAAGCCGAAAACAGAAGGCTGAAAATCTCTTGCAAAAGTGGAACTCTTTTCTAAAAGAAGGAGCTGTGACCAAGCAGTTACAAGATTTGACAGCCACTATGGAAGCTGTAGAACAGGAAAGACAAGCCGAAGTTTGGAAGGCATTCTGTCATGTTTTAGAACAATTTGCGACTGTTTTTGCTGGTTCGCAAGTTAATCTAGAGGACTTTCTGGCCTTGCTCCATTCTGGAATGAGTTTGTCCCAATACCGTACTATTCCAGCGACAGTGGACACCGTTCTGGTGCAGAGTTACGATTTGATTGCGCCTTTGACAGCTGACTTTGTCTATGCCATTGGTCTGACTCAGGACAATTTACCAAAAATTTCTCAAAACACCAGTCTTTTGACAGATGAAGAAAGGCAAAATCTAAACAAAACGACTGAAGAGGGGGCGCAATTGCTGATTGCCAGCAGTGAGAACCTCAAGAAAAATCGCTATACTATGCTTTCTTTGGTCAATTCTGCTCGTAAGCAGTTGGTCTTGTCGGCTCCAAGCCTTTTTAACGAAAGTGAAAGTAAGGAGTCAGCCTATCTTCAAGAACTTGTCCATTTTGGATTTAGTCGGAGAGAGAAGAGGATGAATCACAAAGGGCTGTCTAAGGAGGATATGGGGTCCTATCACAGTCTTTTGTCTAGCCTGGTTGCCTATCACCAGCAGGGCGAGACGAGCGATACTGGGCAAGATTTGACCTTTATTAAGGTACTGGCGCGTGTCATGGGTAAAAAACTAGATCAGCAAGGTCTGGAAAATCCAGCCCTTCCAACAAGCCCAAGCAGTAAGCAGTTGGCTAAGGATACCTTGCAGGCTCTCTATCCAGCTAATCAGGAATTTTACCTGTCTACGTCTGGTTTGACGGAGTTTTACCGTAACCAATACAGTTATTTCCTCCGTTATGTATTAGGCTTACAGGAAGAATTGCGCCTACGTCCAGATGCTCGTAGTCACGGGAATTTCTTGCACCGCATTTTTGAACGTGCCTTGCAGTTGCCTGACGAAGATTCCTTTGACCACCGTCTAGAACAAGCTATTCAAGAAACCAGTCAAGAACGCGAATTTGAAGCAATTTATCAGGAAAGTTTGGAAGCCCAGTTTACCAAGGAAGTTCTACTTGATGTGGCGCGGACAACTGGCCATATTCTCCGACACAATCCAGCCATCGAAACCATCAAAGAGGAAGCGAATTTTGGTGGAAAAGAGCAGGCCTTTATTCAATTGGACAATGGACGCAGTGTCTTTGTACGAGGCAAGGTTGACCGCATTGACCGATTGAAAGCTGATGGAGCGATAGGGGTAGTAGACTACAAGTCCAGTCTGACTCAGTTCCAGTTTCCTCATTTCTTTAATGGGCTTAATTCCCAGCTGCCAACCTATCTAGCTGCCCTAAAAAGAGAAGGGGAGCAGAACTTTTTCGGAGCCATGTACTTGGAAATGGCTGAGCCAGTCCAATCTCTGATGGCCGTTAAAAGTCTGGCTGGAGCAGTAGCAGAAGTCAGCAAATCAATGAAATACCAAGGTCTCTTTTTAGAAAAAGAAAGCAGTCATTTAGGCGAATTTTACAATAAAAACAAGGCCAATCAGCTGACGGATGAGGAATTCCAGCTCCTACTGGACTACAATGCCCATCTTTACAAGAAAGCAGCTGAGAAAATTTTAGCAGGCCAGTTCGCCATCAATCCTTATACAGAAAATGGCAGAAGTATTGCACCGTATGTTCAGCAACATCAAGCCATCACAGGATTTGAAGCCAATTATCACTTTGGTCAAGCTCGCTTCCTAGAAAAGTTGGACTTGGCTGATGGCAAGCGTCTGGTCGGAGAAAAGCTCAAGCAAGCTTGGTTTGAAAAAATAAGAGAGGAGTTGAATCGATGAAGCCCATTCCCTTTTTAACCGAGGAGGAAATTCAAAAACTGCAAGAAGCAGAAGCAAATTCGAGCAAGGAACAGAAGAAAACTGCCGAGCAAATCGAAGCTATCTACACTTCTGGACAGAATATCTTGGTTTCAGCATCGGCTGGTTCTGGTAAAACCTTTGTCATGGCAGAGCGCATTCTAGATCAATTAGCGCGTGGAGTGGAAATCAGTCAACTCTTTATCTCAACCTTTACGGTTAAGGCTGCGACAGAACTTAAAGAACGTTTAGAGAAAAAAATCAGCAAGCAAATCCAAGAAAGCAGCGATGTCGACCTCAAACAACACTTGGGTCGCCAGTTGGCAGACCTACCCAACGCTGCTATCGGAACCATGGACTCTTTCACACAAAAATTCCTTGGTAAACATGGCTATCTGATTGATATTGCACCTAATTTCCGTATTTTACAAAACCAAAGCGAGCAACTCCTTCTAAAAAACGAAGTCTTTCATGAGGTATTTGAAGCCCATTACCAAGGCAAACAGAAAGAGATCTTTAGTCATTTGCTGAAAAATTTTGCAGGGCGTGGCAAGGATGAACGTGGTCTGCGCCAGCAGGTCTACAAAATCTATGACTTCCTCCAATCCACCAGCAATCCTCAGAAATGGCTGAGTGAATCTTTCCTCAAAGGCTTTGAAACAGCTGATTTTACTTGTGAAAAAGAAAAACTGACCCAACAAATCCAGCAAGCCCTTTGGGATTTGGAAAGCTTTTTCCGTTATCATCTGGATAACGATGCCAAGGAGTTTCCAAAAGCTCCCTATCTAGAAAATGTTCAGTTGGTTCTGGATGAAATTGGCTCCCTAAATCAGGAGTCCGATAGTCAGGCTTATCAGGCAGTGCTTGCGCGTGTTGTCGCCATTTCGAAAGAGAAAAATGGTCGGGCTCTGACAAATGCGAGTCGTAAGGCTGATTTGAAACCACTGGCCGATGCCTACAACGAAGAGAGAAAGACCCAGTTTGCTAAACTAGGACAACTGTCAGACCAGATAACCATTCTCGACTATCAAGAACGTTATCATCAAGACACCTGGGAACTAGCTAAGACCTTCCAAACCTTCATGAGTGATTTTGTGGAGGCTTATCGTCAGCGTAAACGTCAGGAAAATGCCTTTGAATTCGCTGATATCAGCCATTATACCATTGAGATTTTAGAGAATTTTCCGCAAGTCCGTGAGGCTTATCAGGAGCGCTTCCATGAAGTCATGGTCGATGAGTATCAGGATACCAACCATATTCAAGAACGGATGCTAGAATTGCTATCTAATGCCCACAATCGCTTTATGGTGGGAGATATCAAGCAGTCTATCTATCGTTTCCGTCAAGCAGATCCGCAGATTTTCAATGAAAAATTCCAACGTTACTCTCAAAATCCCCAAGAAGGCAAGCTGATTCTCCTCAAGGAAAATTTCCGTAGTAGTTCAGAAGTGCTGTCAGCAACCAATGATGTTTTTGAGCGTCTCATGGACCAAGAGGTCGGCGAAATCAACTATGATAACATGCACCAGCTTGTTTTTGCCAATACCAAACTGACTCCCAATCCTGACAACAAGGCAGAGTTTCTCCTCTACGACAAGGATGACATAGGTGAGGAAGAAGAGGATCAGGCAGAAACGAAACTCACTGGTGAGATGCGCTTAGTCATCAAGGAGATTCTGAAACTTCATCAGGAAAAAGATGTTGCCTTTAAAGAAATTGCTCTTCTGACCTCCAGCCGCAGTCGTAATGACCAGATTCTCCTCGCCCTGTCTGAGTACGGGATTCCTGTCAAAACCGACGGAGAGCAAAACAACTATCTCCAATCCCTAGAAGTGCAAGTCATGCTAGACACCCTTCGTGTCATTCACAATCCCCTGCAAGACTATGCCTTGGTTGCTCTTATGAAGTCTCCAATGTTTGGCTTTGATGAGGACGAGCTAGCACGTTTGTCCCTTCAGAAAGCAGAGGATAAAGTCCAGGAAAATCTCTATGAGAAACTAGTCAATGCACAAAAACTGGCTAGCAGCCAGAAAAACTTGATTCACACCGCTCTAGCTGAGAAACTAAAGCAATTCATGAATATCTTGGATTCTTGGCGTTTGTATGCCAAAACTCACTCCCTTTATGACTTGATTTGGAAGATTTACAATGACCGTTTTTACTACGATTATGTTGGAGCTTTGCCAAATGGTCCTGCTAGACAGGCCAATCTCTATGCCCTAGCACTGCGTGCTGATCAATTTGAAAAGAGCAAGTTCAAAGGCTTGTCTCGTTTTATTCGTATGATTGATCAGGTTTTAGAAGCCCAGCACGATTTGGCAAGCGTGGCAGTCGCACCGCCAAAAGATGCAGTAGAGCTCATGACCATCCACAAGAGTAAAGGGCTGGAGTTTCCTTACGCCTTTATCCTCAACATGGATCAAGATTTCAACAAGCAAGACTCTATGTCAGAAGTCATTCTCAGCCGTAAAAATGGGCTTGGTGTCAAATATATTGCCAAAATGAAGACAGGAGCAGTAGAAGAACACTATCCTAAAACCATCAAACTCTCCATTCCTAGTCTGACCTATAGACAGAACGAAGAAGAATTACAGCTGGCAAGCTATTCTGAGCAAATGCGTCTGCTGTATGTTGCCATGACGAGGGCTGAGAAAAAGCTCTATCTTGTCGGCAAGGGTTCTCGTGAAAAGCTGGAATCCAAGGAATACCCAGCAGCTAAAAATGGGAAACTAAATAGTAAAACAAGACTACAAGCAAGGAATTTCCAAGATTGGATGTGGGCTATCAGTAAAGTATTTACCAAGGATCATCTCAACTTTAGCTATCGTTTTGTTGGTGAAGATCAGCTGACTAGAGAAGCTATTGGTCAGTTGGAAAACAAGAGCCCTCTCCAAGATAGCTCCCAAGCAGACAATCGTCAGTCAGAAACCATCAAAGACGCCCTTCAAATGCTAAAAGAGGTGGAAGTCTATAATACTCTTCACCGCGCAGCTATTGAATTGCCAAGTGTTCAAACCCCAAGTCAAATCAAGAAATTCTACGAACCTGTTATGGATATGGAGGGTGTTGAGATTGCAGGTCAAGGCCAGTCAGTAGACAAGAAAATCAACTTTGATTTGCCAGATTTTTCAACCAAAGAAAAGGTAACAGGAGCTGAGATTGGTAGTGCTACCCACGAACTGATGCAGAGAATTGACCTCAGTCAGCGACCAACCCTTGCTAGCCTGACAGAAACTCTCAAACAAGTTCAAACCAGCCCAGGTGTCAGGGACAAGATCAATCTTTCGAAAATTCTTGCATTCTTTGACACAGCTCTCGGTCAGGAAATTCTTGCTAATACCGACCATCTCTATCGCGAGCAACCCTTCTCCATGCTTAAACGAGACCAAAAGAGTCAGGAAGACTTTGTTGTCCGTGGTATCCTTGATGGCTATATTCTTCACGAAGACAAAATTGTTCTGTTCGACTACAAGACAGACCGCTATGATGAGCCAAGTCAACTCATAGACCGTTATCGTGGTCAGTTAGCCCTATACGGAGAGGCTTTATCTCGAGCCTATTCGATTGAAAATATTGACAAATACTTAATTTTACTCGGTAAAGACGAGGTTCAAGTTGTAAAAGTATAATCTAGAAAGGAGACCTCATGACACTTCCAGTTAGAAAATCCCTGCATGATGCGGTTTTACAGGCTTCAAAAGCTGATACTTGGGAACAAGCTACCAAGGAATGGAATGAAGTTTCCTTGATTTTTAACGGTATCGGCCGTAGCAATTGTGTCTGTGGAAATGCTATCAAATATGCTTACGAACTCTTTAACGGTATCACAGGTCAACGCCTCTTTCCGATTGGTAGCGACTGTGTTCGGCATTTTCATCGATTGTCTCTTGACCAGCAACTGGAAGAGGAAGAAAAACTACTCAGAAAGGTTGAAAATCTGACCAGAAAAGCCCAGAAAAAGGAAAAAATCAAGGTCAATAAAAGTGACTTTGACGAGCGTCTTCTAAAGTGGCTCTGGGAAAAAGGTGTTTTTAAACCCAATCGTGGAAATCAGTTCTCGCCTGAGAGAGACTACCAGCTTTTCCTAGAAGTCTTTCAGGGAGGAAGTTGGACCAAGGCGGAGCCAAAGAAAAAGGCTCGGATGGAAGAAGTTCTTGAAAAATGCATCAAACCCTTTTTACTCGGAAAACCAGATGACCAACTCTATCTTGTCAAGCTAGGCAAGGAGAAAATTGACTACGAACAAGAACTTCGTATCCAGGCAGAGAAAGAGCGCAAGAAGAGGGATAAAATCGCCAAACAATATGCAGACAATCTGGTTCTAGCTATGGGCCCAGCAGAGCGTGCCTATCAAGATTACTTTGGCTTTACAGAAACCCTAACTCAAGAAGAACGCAAGTGGGAAAAAATTCTTTTTGGTAAAAATCGAACAGAACGGGCTATCAAGGCTAAACAATACCAAAAAGAGCTGGAAAAAGACCAACGAATTGCTAGTCAGGATCCAATTGAAAGAAAGCAGAAGCAGACCTGGCTCCTCAATTCCTATTTTCGTGAGCTTCCTGAAGAAAAATCCCGCTTTGCTCGACTCTTATTAGAATATCGAAAAAATGGAGAAGTCCCCTTTTCAACTGAATATCTGTCAGACTATCTGCTCGACTTTTTCTATAAAATGAAAGCCTTTGAGTTTGAAATCGCACCAGAACAAGTCCGAGATTTTCTAAAAGAAAGTCTCCAGACAGATCATCTCTCCTCAGCACAAGAAAGCTGGATCGAAGGAATTCTCCTCAACTGCCTCAAACCATTTTTAGAACGATTAGTGATATAAGTAACACCTACCGTGGAAATTTCATGGTAGGTTACATTTTATCCAAAAAGAGAAAATAGGAAATGGCAAACCCTGCTCCTTCGTATTTTATATATAAAACAAAGTATGAAAACGTAACGCAATTTTAAGACTTTTTGGTAAATTAAGAGTATAATTAAAGTGTGGTGCCTTTTTTATAGATAATACGCTAATATATTAAAGGCCTTCGTAAGATAAATATAAATTTTATTTCAAGGAGGAATAATGGAAAAGTATTTTGGTGAAAAACAGCAGCGTTTTTCATTTAGAAAATTATCAGTAGGACTTGTATCTGCGACGATTTCAAGTTTATTTTTTATGTCTGTTTTAGGAAGTTCATCTGTGGATGCTCAAGAGACTAAAGGTGTTCACTATAAATATGTGACAGAGTCAGAGCTATCATCAGATGAGCAGAATAAGCTTATCTATGATATTCCGACATACGTGGAGAATGATGATGAGACTTATTATCTTGTTTATAAATTAAATTCCCAAAATCAACTGGGGGAATTGCCAAATACTGGAAGCAAGAATGATATGCAAACCCTAGTTGCTGGTGCTAGCTTAGCTACTCTGGGGATTTTAATTTTTGCCGTTTCTAAGAAAAAAGTTAAGAATAAAACAGTATTACATTTAGTATTGGTTGCAGGAATAGGAAATGGTGTCCTAATTTCAGCTCATGCTTTAGAAAATAATCTTTTACTGAATTATAATACGGACTATGAATTGACCTCTGGAGAAAAATTACCTCTTCCTAAAGAGATTTCAGGTTATACTTATATTGGATATATCAAAGAGGGAAACATAACTTCTGAATCTAAAGTAAGCAATCAAGAGAAATCAGTATCTAGTCCAACAACTCAACAAAAGGTGGATTATAGTGTTACACCGACTTTTGTAGAACATCCATCAACAGTACAAGCTATTCAGGAACAAACACCTGTTTCTTCAACTAAGCCGACAGAAGTTCAAGTAGTTGAAAAACCTCTTTCTACAGAATTAACGAATCCAAGAAAAGAAGAGAAACAATCTTCAGATTCTCAAGCACAGTTGGCAGAACACAAGAATCTAGAGACGAAGAAAGACGAGAAAGTTTCTCCAAAAGAAAAGACTGGGGTAAATACATTAAATCCACAGGATGAAGTTCTATCAGGTCAGTTGAATAAACCTGAACTCTTATATCGTGACGAAACTATAGAAACAAAAATAGATTTTCAAGAAAAAGTTCAGGAGAATTCTGATTTAGCTGAAGGAACTGTAAGAGTCAAACAAGAAGGTAAATTAGGTAAGAAAGTTGAAATCATAAGAATATTCTCTGTAAACAAGGAAGAAGTTTCTCGAGAAATTGTTTCAACTTCAACAACTGCGCCTGTTACAAGAATAGTCGAAAAAGGTACTAAAAAAGCGCAAGTTATAAAGGAACAACCTGAGACTGTCACAGAACATAAGGACCTACAAGCTGGATCTATTGTTAAACCCGCGGTCCAACCAGAGTTACCAGAGGCTGTAGTAAGTGATAAAGGCGTACCGGAAGTCCAGCCAGCGTTACCGGAAGCAGTCGTAACAGATAAAGGGAAACCTGAAGTTCAACCAGCGTTGCCAGAGGCTGTAATAAGTGATAAAGGAGAACCAGAAGTTCAGCCTGAATTGTCAGCAGCAGTAGTGACAGACAAAGGCGAACCAGAAGTTCATGAAAAACCAGAATATACAGGTGTACAAGCCGGAGCTATTGTTGAACCTGAAAAAGTTGAACCGGAATATGCTGGAGTACAAGCTGGGGCTGTAGTAGAACCAGAGAAGGTAAGTCCGCCAAAAGAGTACACAGGTGTGCAAGCCGGAGCGATAGTCGAGCCAGAAAAAGTGGAACCACCGAAAGAATACACAGGGAAAATTGAATCACCGAAAACAGAGAAGCCTAAACCTGCAGTAGAGTTAAACAATACAACAGAAAACAATAATGTAGAAAAAAATGCTAGTGCACTTCTTCGAATGAATTTTGTTAAAGATAACAAAGCATTATCAGGAACGGGTTCAGCTACTTTTATAGCTCCTAACGTATTGTTGACAGTAGCGCATAATTTTATTAATAATTCTTCAGATAACACTACTGGTGAGTTTAGGGGAGATAAAGCTAAAAACACATATGAATGGCAGTCACCTGATGGACAAAAAGGTTCATTCACTTCAGATGATATTCACTTCTATAATCAAAAAGATTATCCAAAAGGCTTTATCTACGATTTAGCAGTTATTAAATTACCTGAATCTACTAGAAGACAGTATGCCAACTTAGTAGAAAATTACTCGAAAGTAAATGTTAATGACAAACTAAATGTTCATGGATATCCTGCTGGGCAGTATACTCACTTAAAAGATACTACTGTAGAAATGGAACAAAAATACGCTAATAATACTTATGGTGTCCAATACCAAGGTGGAAAAGCTGGTATGAGTGGTGGAGGAATCTTTAACTCTAAAGGAGAAGTCATTGGTATACACCAAAATGGAGCTGAAAATCGTTCAGGAGGATTGATTTTATCTCCAACACAATTAGCTTGGATTAGAAGTATTATAAACGGTAAAGAAATTACACCTAAATATGATGCTCTTGAACGTCATAAAGATGAGAAAAAAGATGACACTAAAGAAGAGAAAGAAATTGTTAAAAAATTAGAACTTAGAAATATTTCTTCTGTTGAACTATATTCGAAAGAAGGAGATAAGTATCGTCATGTAACTTCACTTTCAAGTGTGCCAAACATCTCTTCAAATTACTTTATGAAAGTTAAGTCAGAGAATTTTAAGGATGTAATGCTTCCAGTTGAAAGTATTACTAATGATAATAAAGATAATAGAGAAGTCTATAAAATAGTGGCTCGCGTAAATAATTTGATACAACATGAAAATGATAGAGTATTAGATAATTATACATACTACCTACCTAAGACGGTAAGTAGTGAAAATGGTGTTTATACATCATTTAAAAATCTTGTAGATGATATGAATAGTAACCCACATGGTACATTTCGTCTAGGGGCGACTATGGATGCTCGTGAAGTAGAACTTTTGGAAGGTCAAGAAAGTTATATTAATCACGAATTTAGTGGTACATTAATAGGTTCAAACAAGGATAAGAACTATGCTGTATATAACCTGAAAAAACCGTTATTTAACGTTTTAAATCATGCTAATATTCGAGATCTTTCAATAAAAGAAGCAAATGTTTCTTCTAAAGAAGATGCTGCTACAATAGCGAAAGAAGCGAAAAATGGTACTAACATTACTAATGTTCACTCATCTGGTGTAATTGCTGGTGAACGTGGCATTGGTGGTTTAGTTTCACAAGTTACAGATTCTAAAATCTTGAATAGTAGTTATACTGGTAGAATAACTAATACTTATGACACAAAGGCTACTTATCAAATAGGTGGTTTAGTTGGTAAACTTTCAGGAGCTAGAGCTTCAATTGATAGATCAGTTTCGTCTATTGATATGGCGACAAATGCTAATCAAGGAGACCAAATTGTTGGTGGTATAGCGGGAGTTGTTGATGATAGAGCGACAATCAGTAATAGCTATGTTGAAGGTAATGTTAATAATGTGAAACATTTTGGTAAAGTTGGTGGAGTCGTTGGTAATCTTTGGGATAATTCAGGAGAAGTTGAAAATTCAGGTCGACTATCTGATGTGCTAAGTGATGTTAATGTTACTAATGGGAACGCTATAGTTGGTTATGATTTTAATGGTATTAAAGCATTTAAGACATATAGTAATAAAAATAATAAAGTAGTAAATGTAGTTCAAGTGGACGATGAACTTGTAACTAAAGATTCAGATGTACAAAGAGGTACGATATTAGAATCTGACAAAGTGAATGCTAAAAAAGTTGAGTTAGTTTCTAAACAAAGTACTAAAGTAGAAGACTTCAATTTCTCTTCTAGATATGTAACTGACTATAGAAATCTTGAAAATGCCGATTCATCAAAAGAACAAGTTTATAAAAATATTGAAAAATTATTACCATTCTATAATAGAGAAACAATAGTTAAGTACGGGAATTTAGTAGAGACTAGTAGTAATCTTTACAAAAAAGAATTATTATCAGTAGTTCCTATGAAAGATAAAGAAATAATTAGTGATGTTAACGGAAGTAAATCAAGTATAAATAAACTATTACTATATTACACGGACAATACATCAGAAACGATAAATATACAATATCAAAGTGATTTTTCAAATGTAGCAGAGTATAGTTTGAATGGTACAAAATTAATTTACACACCAAATACATTACTTCGAAATTATAAAAATATTTTAGATGAAGTATTACCAGAATTAAATAAAGTAGAATATAAATCAGATGCAATTAGAAAAGTATTAGATATTTCTAAAGGTATTAGTTTAACAGAGTTATATCTAGATGAACAATTCGACAAAACAAAAGCAAACATTGAAGATAGTTTATCAAAACTTCTTTCTGCTGACGCGGCAATAGCTGAAAATAGTAATTCAATAATTGATAATTATGTAATAGAAAAAATTAAGAATAATAAAGAAGCGTTACTTCTAGGTTTAACTTATCTAGAACGTTGGTATAATTTTAAATATGATAATGCAAGTGCTAAAGATTTAGTTATGTATCACTTGGATTTCTTCGGTAAATCAAATAGTTCAGCCTTAGATAATGTTATTGAACTAGGTAAGTCTGGCTTTAACAATTTATTAGCGAAAAATAATGTAATTACTTATAATGTATTATTAGCGAAAAATTATGGAACTGAAAGTTTATTTAAAGCATTAGAAGGATATAGAAAAGTATTTTTACCAAAAACTTCTAACAACGAGTGGTTTAAAAAACAAACAAAAGCTTATATAGTAGAAGAAAAATCTACGATTAAAGAGGTAAGTGATAAACAATCAATAGCAGGTAGTCCATATTCTATTGGTGTATATGATAGATTAACTAGCCCATCATGGAAATATCAAAGTATGGTGTTGCCGTTATTAACACTACCTGAAAAATCTGTGTTTATGATAGCGAATATCTCTACTATTGGATTTGGTGCATATGATAGATATAGAAGTAAAGAATATCCTAAGGGAGAAAAATTAAATAAATTTGTTGAAGAGAATGCACAAGCAGCGGCTAAACGATTTAGAGACCATTATGATTATTGGTATAAAATTCTAGATAATGAAAATAAAGAAAAATTATTTAGAAGTATCCCAGTATATGATGCATTTAGATTTGGAAATGATGAAGATAATAAGTTACAAGAAGCTAACTTTGAAACTAATCATCCAGCAATAAAACATTTCTTTGGTCCAGCAGGTAATAATGTAGTTCACAATGCTAATGGTGCATATGCAACAGGGGACGCATTCTACTATATGGCTTATCGTATGCTTGATAAATCTGGTGCGGTAACATATACGCATGAAATGACGCATAACTCAGATAGAGAAATTTATCTTGGTGGCTATGGTCGAAGAAGTGGCTTGGGACCAGAGTTCTTCGCAAAAGGCTTATTGCAAGCACCAGACCATCCAAATGACGCAACCATCACCATCAACTCGATCTTGAAACATTTAAAATCGGATAGCAAAGAAGGAGAACGATTACAAATACTCGATCCAACTACGAGATTTAATAGTGCAGATGATTTGAAGCAATATGTCCACAATATGTTTGATGTTGTCTATATGTTGGAATATCTTGAAGGACAATCAATCATTCAACATTTATCTAATTCAGAGAAAATGACTGCACTGAGAAAAATTGAGAATGTATTCGTCAAGGATCCAGATGGAAATAACGTATATGCAACAAATGTTGTCAGAGATCTAACAGTAGAAGAAGCTAAAAAACTACGTTCATTCAATGATTTGATTGATAATAATATTATTTCGTCTAGGGAATATGCGTCAAAAACATACGAAAGAAATGGCTATTTTACTATAAAACTATTTGCGCCGATTTATGCAGCATTAAGTAATGATGACGGAACGCCAGGTGATCTAATGGGACGTCGTATGGCATATGAACTATTAGCTGCTAAAGGCTTTAAAGATGGTATGGTACCATATATTTCAAATCAATTTGAACCCGATGCTAGGGAAAATAATAAAACGATTAGCTCATATGGTAAAACAAAAGGGTTAGTGACAGATAAATTGGTACTTCAGAAATTATTTAATGGACAATACCACACTTGGAGTGATTTTAAAAAAGCTATGTATACAGAGCGTCAAACTAAGTTCAATAAATTGAACAAAGTTACCTTTAATGATACAACACAGCCATGGACTTCCTTTGCAAGAAAAACTACTAGTAGGATAGAGGATTTACAGAGTTTAATGGATATTGCTGTCCGTCAGGATGCAGAAGGAACTCATTGGGATAACTATAATCCAGAGACTGACAGTGCGGTTCATAAGTTGAAGAGAGCGATTTTTAAAGCTTATCTTGACCAAACCGATGATTTTAGAAGTTCAATTTTTGATAATAAAAAATAGTATTTACTATTAGGAAATAAAAAGCAAATGTAGAGGATTAGAATTGTCATTATTAAAAAAAGATAAATTTTCCATTCGGAAAATAAAAGGTATTGTTGGTTCAGTATTTCTTGGGAGTCTTTTATTTGCACCCTCAGTTGTGAGGGCATCCACATATCACTACTTGGATTATGCTAATTTGACGCAAAATGAACGTGCTCACCTGAAATCAGGTACTCCTGATGAATCAAAAGAGTCATATGCCTTGATTTATGAAAAAGACGCATTACCAAACACAGGAAGTTCTCAATCTATTATGACTGTATTTGGTTTATTGACCATCGCTAGTCTTGTTGTAGTTATTACAAAAGATAAGAGAAATAAAAAAATAGCTACATTTTTGATTGTAGGGGCGACAGGTTTAGTTACACTATCAACTGCTTCAGCACTTAATTTGAATGCTAACATCCATAAGTCTGGTCGTGATGGTGTGTTGCAAATTTCTGGTTACAGATATGTTGGTTACTTGGAGCTTGATGATAGAACTGTTTCGTCGGTTTCTCCGGCATCAAGTGTTTCGCCAGTTGAGCAACCCAAAGTTGTGACTGATAAAGGCGAATCTAAGGTTCAACCGGCATTACCGGAAGCTGCTGTGACTGATAAAGGGGAACCAGAAGTTCAACCAACATTACCGGAAGCTGCTGTGACTGATAAAGGGAAACCAGAAGTTCAACCAGCATTACCTGAAGCGGTTGTGACTGATAAAGGCAAACCGGAAGTTCAACCAGCGTTGCCAGAAGCGGTTGTGACTGACAAAGGCAAACCAGAAGTTCAGCCAGCATTACCTGAAGCGGTTGTGACTGATAAAGGGGAACCAGAAGTTCAACCAGCGTTGCCGGAAGCGGTTGTGACTGATAAAGGGGAACCAGAAGTTCAACCAGCGTTGCCGGAAGCGGTTGTGACTGATAAAGGAAAACCGGAAGTTCAACCAGCATTACCTGAAGCGGTTGTGACTGATAAAGGAAAACCGGAAGTTCAACCAGCATTACCTGAAGCGGTTGTGACTGATAAAGGAGAACCAGAAGTTCAACCGGCGTTACCAGAAGCGGTTGTGACTGATAAAGGGGAACCGGAAGTTCATGAGAAACAAGAATATACAGCTCCAATTGACGGTAATCTTGTTGAACCAGAAGTTCATGAAAAACCAGCATACACGGAACCTGTAGGCACCACAGGAGTAGATGAAAACGGAAACTTGATTGAGCCACCTGTTATCGACATTCCAGAGTATACTGAACCAATATCTACAGTTTCAGAAGTTGCACCAGAAAGAGAAGAGTTACCTTCTTTACATACTGACATTCGGACAGAAACTATTCCTAAAACGACTATAGAAGAATCTGATTCTACCAAATTTATAGGCGATGATTCTGTTAAACAAGTTGGTGAGGATGGCGAACGTCAAATTGTTACTAGCTATGAAGAGTTACATGGCAAAAAAATTAGTGACCCAGTTGAAACCGTAACTGTGTTGAAAGAAATGAAGCCTGAAATTCTTGTAAAAGGTACAAAAGAAAAGCCTAAAGAAAAAACAGCTCCCGTTTTGACTTTGGAACGAACAGACACAAATGTATTAGACCGCTCCGCAAATCTTTCTTATCATTTGGTTAATGCAGATGGAGTCAAGATCAATAAAATTACTGCGACAATTAAAGATGGAAATGAAATTGTCAAAACAGTAGATTTAACTTCAGAGCAGTTAAATAAGCAGGTAGAAGATTTAAAATTCTACAAGGACTATAAGATAGAAACCACTATGACCTATGATCGTGGTAAGGGAGAAGAGACTGCAACATTAGAAGAGAAACCACTTCGCTTGGATTTGAAAAAAGTTGAGTTGAAAAACATTGCCTCAACAAATTTAGTAAAAGTTGAAGAAGACGGAACAGAAACGTTGAACGACTTCCTGACTGAGACACCAACAGAGACTGAAAAATACTATCTCAAAGTGACTTCTCGGGATAACAAAGTGACTCGTTTAGCAGTTGATAAAATCGAAGAGATTAATCAGGCTGGCCAAGTTCTCTACAAAGTAACCGCAAGAGCTGTTGACCTTATTCAGCATACTGACCCAAGTAAGATACGAAATGAGTACGTTTATTACATGGAAAAACCACGACCAAAGGTTGGAAATGTATATTACAACTTCAAAGAACTCATTGAAGATATGCAGAAAAAACCTGATGGTGAGTTTAAACTTGGGGCTGACTTAAATGCAACTAACACCCCAACCCCGAACAAATCATATGTGACGAATGTGTTCAAAGGAAAATTATTGAGTGATGGAAGTAATCACTTCACTATCCATAATCTAGCACGGCCATTATTTGCAAGAGCTGAAAATGCTCACATCCATGACATTAATCTGGGTAATGTAAACATAAACATGCCTTGGGCTGACCGAACAGCACCACTCGGTGAAAACTTTAAGAATTCAACAATAGAAAATATCAAAGTGACTGGCCAAGTTGTTGGTAACAATGACGTGACGGGTATGGTGAACAAACTTGACGAATCCATCATGCGCAATGTTGCTTTCATTGGTAAAATCGAAAGTGTGGGTAACAAAGGTTGGTGGTCTGGTGGACTTGTCAGCGAAAGTTGGCGAAGTAATGTTGATAGCTCTTATGTAGATGCAAATATTAAGGCAAACAACGCCAAATTCGGTGGACTGATTGCGAAAATCGACCACGGTGTAAACCCTATGGATGTAAAACAAAAAGGTCACTTGACTAAATCCGTTGTTAAAGGATCCATGACTCTCAAAACAAATAACCAAAGCGGTGGACTCATTCACGATAACTACAATTGGGGATGGGTTGAAAACAACGTCAGCATGATGAAAGTAAACAATGGTGAAATCATGTACGGTTCTGGTTCAGTGGATTCGGGCGACCCAGACTTTGGATTCCATTACTTCAAGAACAATGTATATGTGAAAGATGTTGCGTCAGGCAATGTTTCATATGAACGTTCAAAACAAATTCAGGGTGTAGATCAAGCTGAAGCTGATAAACGTATCGCAACCTTCAATATCACTGCTGATAAGTATGAAATCACAGATCCTCTTGTGAATATACTTAACAACCTAACAACTCGTGATAATGAGTATAAAACAACTCAAGATTATGACGCAACGCGTGAGCAGGCATACCACAACATTGAGAAACTACAACCCTTCTACAATAAAGAATGGATTGTAAACCAAGGTAACAGATTGGCTACAAGTTCAAACCTACTGACTAAAGAAGTGTTATCTGTGACAGGTATGAAGAATGGTCAGTTTGTGACAGACTTATCAGATATTGATAAGATTATGGTTCACTATGCGGATGGCACTAAAGAAGAAATGGTAGTTACCGCTAAAGCTGATTCTAAAGTAGCTCAAGTAAAAGAGTATGATGTAGCAGGTCAAAACATTGTCTATACACCAAATATGGTTGTTAAAAATCGAGACAAACTGATTGCAGATGTGAAAGAAAGACTTTCAAGTGTTGACCTAATTTCAGCTGAAGTACGCGCGTTAATGGATATACGTAAGAAGGCAGAAGAAAATACAGATGCTCGTAAAGATGGATATATTCGTAATCTATACTTAGAAGAAAGTTTTGCCGAAGTGAAGCAAAATCTAGATAAGTTAGTCAAATCCTTGATCGAAAATGAAGACCATCAATTGAACGGTGATGATGCCGCGATGAAATCGCTACTCAAGAAAGTAGAAGATAATAAAGCTAAGATTATAATGGGACTGACTTATCTCAATCGTTACTATGATATCAAATATGGTGATTTGAGTATCAAGGATATGATGATGTTCAAACCTGATTTCTATGGTAAAACACCAAGTGTCATCGACCGTTTGATTCAAATTGGGTCAAGAGAGTATTTCTTAAAAGGAGATCGTACACAAGATGCCTACAAAGAAGTGATTGCTGGTGCAACTGGTAAAGGTGATTTACGTAGCTTCTTAAACTATAACATGCGTTTGTTTACAGAAGATAAAGATTTGAATGACTGGTTTATTCATTCTGCGAAAAACGTTTATGTGGCAGAGCCTGAAACAAGCACAGAAGCCTTTAAAGATAAGCGACACCGTGTATTTGACGGTTTAAACAATGACGTTCACGGTCGTATGATTTTACCATTGCTCAACTTGAAGAAAGCCCATATCTTTATGATTTCAACCTATAACACGATGGCTTATAGCTCATTTGAGAAATATGGTAAGAACACTGAAGAAGAACGTAAGGAATTGAAGAAACGTATTGATGAAGTCGCTAAAGCGCAACAAACTTACTTAGATTTCTGGTCTCGTTTAGCTCTTCCAAGTGTTCGTAACAAACTTTTGAAGAGCGAATATATGGTGCCAACACCTGTTTGGGATAATCAATCTTATACAGGAATTAAGGATGCAAATCGTCAAGGTTATGGAAAAGGTGGAGCCGTGGTATCCCCTATTCGTGAACTATTCGGCCCGACTGACCGTTGGCATCAAGTTAATGGAGCTATGGGAGCGATGGCAAAAATCTACGAAAAACCGTGGAAAGATGAGCAAGTATACTTCATGGTAACCAATATGCTTGACCAGTTTGGTATTTCTGCCTTCACACATGAAACCACACACATTAATGACCGTGTAGCTTACTTTGGAGGACATAACCATCGTCAAGGTACGGATTTGGAAGCCTTTGCTCAAGGTATGTTACAAACTCCTGATAAGTCAACAACAAATGGTGAGTATGGTGCGTTAGGTATTAACATGGCCTACCATCGACCAAATGATGGAAACCAGTGGTATAATCCAGACCCTGACAAACTTCAAACACGCGACCAAATCGACCACTACATGAAGAACTACAATGAAGCTATGATGATGCTTGATTATGCAGAAGCTGAAGCTGTGCTTCCTAAGGTTAAAGGTGACAATAGTAAGTGGTTCAAGAAAATTGACCGCGAAACACGTCGACCTATGGATAGAAATAAACTAGGTGCTCCTCACCAATGGGACAAAGTGCGTGACTTGACAGATGCTGAGAAAGCAACCAAGTTGGAAACCATCGATGACTTGGTAAATAATAATTTCATGACCATTCACGGAAATCCAGGCAATAAAGTCTTCCACCCAGAGGACTTTGGTACAGCCTATGTCAATGTTAATATGATGGCGGGTATTTACGGTGGTAATACGAGTCCAGGTGCCCCCGGTTCTCTATCCTTCAAACATAATGCCTTCCGTATGTGGGGTTACTTTGGCTATGAAAATGGATTTATCGGATATGTATCTAGTAAATACCAAGGTGAAGCGGATAAACAAAACCAGGGTAGATTGGGTGATGATTTCATTATCAAAAAAGTTTCAAACAACCAATTCTTAAACCTTGAAGATTGGAAGAAACATTGGTATCATGATGTGAAAGCCAGAGCTGAAAAAGGATTCACAGAGATTACAATTGATGGACAAACCATTCACAATTATAACGAATTGAAAGCCTTATTCGACAAAGCTGTCACAGAAGACCTCAAGAAAGCTGGAAACTACTCAAATACTGAGAATTTGAAATCCAAGGTATTCAAAGCCCTTCTTAAAAACACAGACGGTTTCTTTGATCAACTGTTTAAAAAAGACATTTAAATGTTTAAAATATAAAGGAGGCAGTTTTTTGCTCCCTATGAAAAGTCATCATTTGATGGCTTTTTTCTATACAGGGAGCTTAAAAGGCTATCATCAGACAAAATAGAGAAGGCATGATATAATATAAGGTAGATTTCTATGTAATTAAACAGGAACTGTTTGGACATCATTTGAAAACTCTCTATGTTCAAGCTATAGTAAAATAAAATAAGTTCTCTAAACCCTTGCTACGAAAGGAAAAAAACTCAATGGCTACTATTCAATGGTTTCCTGGTCACATGTCTAAAGCTCGTCGACAGGTGCAGGAAAATTTAAAATTTGTTGATTTTGTGACGATTTTGGTAGATGCACGCTTACCTCTATCTAGTCAAAATCCTATGTTGACCAAGATTGTTGGTGACAAACCAAAACTCTTGATTTTAAATAAGGCGGACTTGGCTGATCCGGTAATGACCAAGGAATGGCGTCAGTATTTTGAATCACAAGGAATCCAGACGCTTGCTATTAACTCCAAAGAGCAAGTGACTGTAAAAGTTGTAACAGATGCGGCCAAGAAGCTCATGGCCGATAAGATTGCTCGCCAGAAAGAACGCGGTATCAAAATTGAAACCTTGCGTACCATGATTATCGGGATTCCAAACGCTGGTAAATCAACTCTCATGAACCGCTTGGCTGGTAAGAAGATTGCCGTTGTCGGCAACAAGCCTGGTGTTACAAAAGGTCAACAATGGCTCAAAACCAACAAAGACTTGGAAATCTTAGATACGCCGGGGATTCTCTGGCCTAAGTTCGAAGACGAAACTGTCGCTCTCAAACTAGCCCTAACAGGTGCTATCAAAGACCAGTTGCTCCCTATGGATGAGGTGACCATTTTTGGTATCAATTATTTCAAAGAACATTATCCAGAAAAGCTGGCTGAACGCTTCAAACAAATGAAAATTGAAGAAGAAGCGCCTGTTATTATTATGGATATGACCCGCGCTCTCGGTTTCCGTGATGACTATGATCGCTTTTATAGTCTCTTCGTGAAGGAAGTCCGCGATGGCAAACTCGGTAACTATACCTTAGATACATTGGAAGACCTCGATGGCGACGATTAAAGAAATCAAAGAACTCCTTGCCACAGTCAAGGAGTTAGAAAGCCCTATTTTTTTGGAGCTTGAAAAGGATACTCGCTCTGGAGTTCAAAAGGAAATCAGCAAGCGTAAAAAAAACATTCAAGCTAAATTGGATGAGGATCTTCGTTTGGAATCCATGCTTTCCTACGAAAAAGAACTTTACAAGCAAGGATTGACTTTGGTTGCAGGTGTTGACGAGGTTGGCCGTGGTCCTCTGGCTGGGCCAGTAGTCGCTGCAGCAGTTATTTTGCCTAAAAATTGTAAAATTAGAGGGCTCAATGACAGCAAGAAAATTCCTAAAAAGAAACATCTAGAAATTTATCAAGCCGTCCAAGACCAAGCCTTATCAATCGGCATTGGAGTCATGGATAATCAGGTCATCGACCAAGTCAATATCTATGAAGCGACCAAATTAGCTATGCAGGAAGCAATTTCCCAGCTCACTCCTCAACCTGAGCATCTCTTGATAGATGCCATGAAACTGGATTTACCCATTTCACAAACCTCCATCATTAAAGGAGATGCTAATTCCCTCTCGATCGCAGCAGCTTCAATAGTAGCAAAAGTGACACGTGATGAATTGATGAAGGAATACGATCAGCAGTTTCCCGGCTATGATTTCACTACTAATGCAGGATATGGAACTGCTAAACACCTAGAAGGACTGGAAAAACTAGGAGTTACCCCAATTCACCGGACCAGCTTTGAACCCGTTAAATCGCTGATTTCAGGAGAAAAAGAAAGATAAGATAGAAGGAATGATTATGGAGGAACAGTCAGAAACACTCAGTTCCAAGAAAGAATTTGCCTTTGCCTCAAGCACCATATTATCCCAAGTTGGACGAGGAATCATTGTCGGTCTCGTTGTTGGGATCATCGTTGGATCTTTTCGGTTTTCAATCGAAAAAGGCTTCCACCTGATACAAGGGCTTTATCAAGATCAAGCGCACCTAGTGCGCAATCTTTTTGTACTGGTTTTATTTTACATACTCATCTGCTGGCTCAGTGCTAAATTAACACGGTCAGAGAAAGATATCAAAGGCTCAGGAATTCCTCAAGTCGAAGCCGAATTAAAGGGACTAATGACTCTCAACTGGTGGGGCGTTCTTTGGAAAAAATATATTCTTGGAATTCTAGCTATTGCCAGTGGACTCATGCTGGGGCGTGAAGGGCCTAGTATCCAACTTGGAGCAGTTGGTGGTAAGGGTATTGCCAAGTGGCTCAAATCCAGTCCAGTTGAGGAACGTTCCTTGATTGCCAGTGGTGCTGCAGCAGGATTAGCCGCAGCCTTTAATGCACCGATTGCAGGACTTCTCTTTGTGGTAGAAGAAGTTTATCACCATTTTTCACGCTTTTTCTGGGTCTCAACTCTAGCAGCCAGTCTCGTAGCAAACTTTGTCTCTTTGCTCATATTTGGCCTAACACCCGTACTGGACATGCCAGACAACATCCCACTCATGACCCTGGATCAGTATTGGATTTACCTCCTTATGGGAATTTTTCTTGGACTTTCCGGTTTTCTCTATGAGAAAGCTGTGCTCAATGTTGGTCGAGTTTATGATTGGCTTGGTCAAAAAATCCGTTTGGATAGAGCTTATTATCCAATTCTTGCTTTTATCCTTATCATACCAGTCGGAATCTTCTTACCCAAAATCCTTGGTGGTGGAAATCAGCTAGTTCTTTCCCTGACTGAGCAAGATTTTAGTTTCCAAGTTCTATTAGCTTACTTTCTGATTCGTTTTGTTTGGAGTATGATTAGTTATGGAAGTGGCCTTCCAGGAGGAATTTTCCTACCAATTTTGGCGCTTGGTTCCTTGCTTGGTGCCCTAGTTGGTGTTATTTGTGTCAATCTTGGGCTTGTCAGTCAGGAGCAATTCCCTATCTTTGTCATTCTGGGAATGAGTGGCTATTTTGGAGCCATATCCAAGGCTCCCTTAACTGCAATGATACTCGTAACTGAGATGGTAGGAGATATTCGCAACCTCATGCCACTTGGTTTAGTGACCTTGGTCGCCTACATCATCATGGATCTACTCAAGGGGGCACCAGTCTATGAGGCTATGTTGGAAAAAATGCTGCCAGAAGAAGCAACAGATGAAGGAGAAGTCACCCTCATTGAAATCCCTGTATCTGATAAAATAGCAGGAAAACAAGTACACGAACTCAACTTGCCACATAACGTACTCATCACCACCCAAGTACATAATGGTAAGAGCCAAACAGTTAACGGCTCAACCAGAATGTATCTGGGGGATATGATCCACCTGGTGATTCCAAAAAGTGAAATTGGGAAAGTCAAAGATTTGTTGTTGTAGATCAAAAATATTATTACATAATTTTTATTATGTAATAAATGTATCAAGAATATTTTGTTGATTTTGATAAGGGAGGACATACATCATAATGAAAATACTAGATGTTCTATATGAGTTTTATGGTGATTTTGAATTCATTAAAGAAAAGTGGAATGAAAAATACGAAGGTATTCTTATCAAAATAAAGGATGAGCAAGGATATAAAAGATGCCGCTTAGCAAAAAGAACACCGAAAAAAGAAGGATATTTTACAGTTTTTTGGAAAAAAGACAAAAATAACATGAACATTCCTTATACCAATGAAGATTTGGGAACTGAACTTGTTATCGTTGTCATCGATAATGATAAAAAGGGGCTATTTATTATTCCAAACGAAGTTGCTACTTGTAAGAAAATTCTCTCAACAAAAAACAGCAAAGGAAAAATGTCCATGCGATTTTATCCGCCTTGGTGCACAAATTTAAATACAACGGCTCAATCAACACAAAAATGGCAATTGAAATTTTTTAGAGAAATTGAATTATAAGAATGACTTTGAAAAATTTCTAGTAGATTCATATCAGACACAAAGACTTGGTTCTTATGAAAAAAGAACCAAGTCTTTGTGTTAGTTTCTCAGGAATAAAGTACATTATAGACAATTTTTGTCGAAAAAATTTTTTAGTTATTAAAAATGAAATCATTTTTGGTTATTCTATTAAAAAGCCCTATAACATCTTTCCGAAAAACTATAATTTTCTTGAAAAATAAATAAGTCTATGCTATACTACTAGTAGAGACTTATTTATGGAGAAAATACATGAAACGTGAGATTTTACTGGAACGAATCGACAAACTAAAACAAATCATGCCCTGGTATGTTCTGGAATACTATCAATCTAAGCTAGCTGTTCCTTACAGTTTTACAACCTTGTATGAATACCTCAAGGAATACGATCGATTTTTTAGCTGGGTTTTGGAGTCTGGTATTTCAAACGCTGATAAAATGTCTGATATTCCTTTATCTGTCTTGGAAAATATGTCTAAGAAAGACATGGAATCTTTTATCCTTTACCTACGTGAACGTCCTTTGCTGAATGCTAATACAACCAAACAAGGTGTCTCACAGACAACTATCAATCGTACCTTGTCAGCACTTTCTAGTCTTTACAAGTATCTGACCGAGGAGGTTGAAAACGATCAGGGGGAACCTTATTTCTATCGTAATGTAATGAAAAAAGTTTCAACCAAGAAAAAGAAAGAAACTCTTGCTGCAAGAGCTGAAAACATCAAGCAAAAACTCTTTCTAGGTGATGAAACAGAAGGTTTCCTAACTTATATCGATCAAGAGTACCCACAACAACTCTCAAATCGAGCTCTTTCATCATTTAATAAAAATAAAGAACGTGATTTGGCCATTATCGCCCTTCTCTTGGCGTCTGGTGTCCGCTTATCTGAAGCTGTTAATCTGGATATAAGGGATCTCAATCTCAAAATGATGGTTATTGATGTCACTCGAAAAGGAGGCAAACGTGACTCGGTCAATGTCGCTGCCTTTGCTAAGCCTTACCTAGAGAATTATCTAGCCATTCGAAATCAACGCTATAAGACGGAAAAAACAGATACAGCCCTCTTTTTGACACTCTACAGAGGTGTTCCCAATCGTATCGATGCTTCCAGCGTGGAAAAGATGGTTGCTAAGTACTCTGAGGACTTCAAAGTACGTGTAACCCCCCACAAACTGCGTCATACCCTAGCAACCAGGCTTTATGATGCGACTAAATCGCAAGTTTTGGTCAGTCACCAGCTAGGACATGCTAGCACACAAGTCACTGACCTCTATACCCATATCGTTAATGATGAACAAAAGAATGCTCTAGATAGTTTATAATTTTACGTATTTTAAATTATGTAAATAAATATCAAAAAAAGAAGCTGGTCCTACAACCAACTTCTTTTTGATTTATCCAACTACCGCTTCAGCGATCTCTTCACGGCTAATACCAGCGAAGTAGCGTGTGATATCAATGGTTTCTAGCGCCTTAAGGACATCTTCGCGTTCGTATTTCACTCCACGAAGGACATCCTCTACTGCAGCAACGTCTTCAATACCAAAGAAGTCACCATAAATCTTGATGTCTTGGATTTTTGATTCAGTAACATTAGCAAAGACTTCCACCTTACCACTAGTGAATTTTGTTCCACGACGGACGTTAAATTCAGGTGATTTACCGTAGTTCCAGTCCCAAGTACCAAACTTAGTATCTTTGATACGGTTAATTTCAGCTAATTCTTCATCAGAAAAAACGTATTCAGTCATCTCTGGGTACTCTTTTTTCATGTATTCCAAGAGTAAATCACGGAATTCTTCGACTGTGATTTTTTCTGGTAGTTCATTGACAATATTGGTGACACGAGCACGAACAGATTTCACCCCTTTTGATTCAAATTTATCCTTTGAAACCTTGAGGGCATTTGCTAGGACTGACAAATCAACGTCAAAGAGCAAGCAACCGTGGTGCATAATACGGCCATTGATATAGGCTTGGGCATTGCCACAGAACTTCTTACCATCAATCTCTAAGTCATTACGACCTGTGAACTCAGCTTTAACCCCAAGTTGAGCCAGGGTATTGATAACCGGAGTTGAGAAGCTCTTGAAGTCAAAAGCCTTGTTTTCATCTTCTTTTGAGATGATCGTATAGTTGAGGTTATTTAAATCGTGGTAAACAGCTCCACCACCACTGATACGGCGGACCACCTCAATACCATTTTCTCGAACATAATCACGGTTGATTTCTTCGATAGTGTTCTGGTGACGACCAACAATGATAGATGGCTTGTTAATCCAAAGTAGGAAAATTTGATCCTCATCCAAAAGGTGTTTAAAGGCGTATTCTTCCAAGGCAATATTAAAGGCAGTGTCGTTTGAATGATTGATAATGTATTTCATGATATCCCTTTATACGATAGAGACTGGAAAACACCTTTCCAGTCTAATCTATCTTTCTTTTATTTTTTCTTAGGTGAATGGATGGCCATTCCTAAAACATCCGCAAATGCTTCGTACATCACTTCAGAGTAGGTTGGGTGTCCGTGGATAGTCTTCAGCATTTCTTCAACAGTAATTTCCATTTCGATAATGCTCGATGCTTCATTGATCAATTCTGCAGCTGCAGGACCGATGATATGAACACCAAGGATTTCTCCGTATTTCTTATCCGCAATAACTTTAACGAAACCTTGAGCTGCATCCGATGCAATAGCACGACCGTTAGCAGCAAAGTTGAACTTACCGATGGCTACATCGTATTTCTCACGGGCTTGTTCTTCTGTCAAACCTACTGCTGCTACTTCAGGAAGAGTGTAGATAGCTGCAGGAGTCAAATTCAATTTGGCAACAGCATGATTTCCTTTAAGGGCATTTTCAGCGGCAACTTCACCCATACGGAAAGCTGCGTGAGCCAACATCTTAGTACCATTAATATCACCTGGTGCGTAGATACCTGGAACAGAAGTTTCCATGTATTCGTTGACCTTGATACGACCACGATCCAATTCAAACTCAACCTCTCCAATACCTTCAAGGTCTGGCACACGACCGATTGAAAGAAGAGCTTTATTTGCAATGATATCGTCTTTTCCTTCAACTTTAATACGAAGTTGACCATTTTCTTCGATGATTTCTTGCAGTTTAGTACCAGTCAAGATGGTCATTCCTTTACGTTCAAGGATCAAGCGAAGGTTCTTAGAAACTTCTGAATCCATAGCTGGCACGATACGATCCATCATTTCGATAACAGTCACTTTTGAACCAAATGTCATGAAGGCCTGACCGAGCTCGATACCGACAACACCACCACCGATGATAACAAGACTTTCTGGTACTTCGTTCATTTCAAGGATGTCGTCGCTGGTCATGACAAGTGGAGATTCCATACCAGGGATGTTGATCTTGCTGACTTTTGAACCACCAGCAAGGATGATTTTCTTGGTTTCAAGTAATTCAGAGCCATTTACCAAGACGTTCTTGTCTTTAGTAATGGTACCAATTCCTTTATGAACAGTAACTCCGTAGCTACGAAGAAGACCAGCAACTCCACCAACCAAAGTATTGACTACCTTAGACTTGGTTTCAAGGAGTTTGTCCATATCAACAGTGAAGTTAGGATTTTCAATCACAATACCACGATTTGCAGCATGACCGATATTTTCAATAATTTCAGCGTTATGTAGGTAGGTTTTAGTTGGGATACATCCACGGTTCAAGCAGGTTCCACCGAGTTCAGATTTCTCAACAAGGGCAACCTTCCCACCGAGTTGGGCAGCTTTAATGGCTGCAACATAACCAGCAGGACCTCCACCAATCACAACGATATCAAAAGCATCATCGCTCTTACCATCATCGTTTGAAGCACTTGCTGTAGGTACAGGGCTAGCTTCTGGCGCTGCTGCTCCAGCTGTTGGGATATTTTCCCCTTCTTCGCCAAGGTAACCGATAACTTCCGTTACAGGGACTGTTTCACCGTCCCCTTTGAGGATAGCAATCAAGTACCCATCTTCTTCGGCTTCCAATTCCATGCTGACTTTATCAGTCATGATTTCCAAAAGGATTTCTCCTTCTTTTACAAATTCTCCGACTTTTTTATTCCATTGGACGATTTGTCCTTCTGTCATATCCACGCCGGCTTTTGGCATAATTACTTCTAAGGCCATGTCTTCCTTCCTTTATCTATATCTTAAAAATGAATACTCTTGTACTTAAATCAACATTGAGATTGGATTTTCAATCAATTCTTTCAAGTCTTTCATAAACTTAGCACCAGCCATACCATCTACGACACGGTGGTCAATTGTTAAACCAAGGCTCATGATTGGGCGAATCACAATTTCACCATTGACTACAACTGGCTTCTCGATTGTCGAACTCACACCAAGGATAGCTGAGTTTGGTTGGTTAATGATAGGACCAAAGGACTGAACACCAAACATTCCCAAATTACTGATTGTGAAGGTTGAATTTTGCAGTTCACTTGGAGCCAATTTACCATCCAAGGTACGACCGATGACATCCTTGAAGGCTACAACCAGTTCTGAAAGACTCATCTTCTCAGCATTGTAAACAACAGGTGTCATCAATCCATTATCCATCCCAACTGCCATGGCAAGATTGACATAGTTGTGAGTGATAATGGTCTTGCCATCTTCTGTCAATGAAGCGTTGATGTATGGGTGTTTCATAAGAGTCTTAACAACTGCAAGTGAAAGAAGGTCTGTTACAGTAGTCTTCTTCCCAGTTGCTTCCATGATTGGCTCAAGAACCTTCTTACGAAGAGCCAACATTTCAGTCATATCAACTTCATAGTTGAGGGTGAAGGTTGGCGCAGTTAAGTAAGATTCAACCATACGTTGGGCAATAACCTTACGCATTGGTGTCATTGGAATACGCTCGATTTCACCGTATGGTGTTACGTTATCAGGAACTTCTTCCACTTTTTCAATCTGAGCAGGAGACTTGATGGTATCGTTTTCGATATTTTCAGGAAGCAAGGCCAAAACGTCTTTCTTCATGATTTTACCACGATGACCCGTTCCTTGGATTTCCTGCCAAGCAATGTTATGTTCGAGGGCAATTCGTTTTGCAAGTGGCGAAATGCGAACCACGTTTGTGTCTTTATAAGTTTCCACGTCTTCTTTGTGGACACGACCGTTTGCACCTGAGCCAGAAACGTCGTAAAGGTTGATCCCTAGATCATCCGCTAACTTTCTAGCCGCAGGAGTCGCTCTTAGCTTGTCATCAGCCATGACCTCTCCAATTCTATTTATGATACAAAGGGCGTTAAAAGTCAAAGTGAAAATAGGAAACTTGACGAAGAAACTTTAGTTTCTAGGAAAGTTTATCTTTTTCACACAGACTTTAACCCGAGTTCAACTCTACAAGCAACTTGGATACAACACGTATCTCAAGTTGCTACTGTTGCCGCTATTAGGCGGTCAACCTAGTAGACTTACTAAGTCGTTCGTCGAATAGCATCGATTCGACTCTCTCCTGTCGCAAATTTGCAAATAACTTGGGTACAATACATATCTCAAGTTACTAAAGTTAAAAACAACCGTTATTTTACATAACTTATCTTATGTAATTCTATTCTTTGTTATAAGTCTTACGGATTGCATCTTTGATGCTTTCAACTGTTGGAATCATTGCATTTTCTAGGTTTTGTGCATAAGGCATTGGCACATCTTCTCCTGCACAACGGCGGATTGGTGCATCTAGATAGTCAAATGCTTCCGATTCTGAAATAATAGCTGAAATCTCTCCGATATAGCCGCTTGTTTTGTGGGCATCGTTTACCAGAACAACCTTACCAGTCTTCTTAACTGAGTTAATGATGATCTCCTTATCAAGCGGAACAAGGGTGCGTGGATCAACAATCTCAACAGAAATTCCTTCTTCTGCTAATTCTTCAGCAGCTTGAACCACACGGCGTAGCATTTTTCCATAAGTAACAACTGTTACATCCGTTCCTTCGCGTTTGATTTCTCCAACTCCAAGTGGAATCGTGTAGTCTGGATCAACTGGGACTTCCCCTTTTTGGTTAAATTCTGACTTGTACTCAAGTATGATAACTGGGTTGTTATCACGGATAGAAGACTTGAGAAGGCCTTTCATGTCTGCAGGCGTGCCTGGAGCTACAACCTTTAGTCCAGGAATGTGAGTAAACCAAGACTCCAGTGATTGCGAGTGCTGGGCTGCAGATCCAACTCCATTACCAGCTGCACAACGTACAGTCATTGGAACCTGACCTTTACCACCAAACATGTAACGTGTTTTAGCGGCTTGGTTGACGATATTGTCCATGGCAATAACCGAGAAGTCCATAAAGGTCATATCGACGATTGGACGAAGTCCTGTCATGGCTGCTCCTGCTGCTGCTCCCGAGATGGCAGCCTCAGAAATCGGACAGTCACGAACACGTTCTGGACCAAATTCTTCAAGCATTCCAACAGAAGTACCGAAGTCTCCTCCAAAGACACCGACATCTTCTCCCATCAAGAATACATTTTCATCGCGACGCATTTCCTCAGACATAGCAAGGATAATGGTGTCACGGAAGGACATTGTTTTTGTTTCCATTTTATCTCTTTCTCCTTAGTCTGCGTAAATATCTTCAAATGCTGATTCAAGCGGTGGGAATGGACTTTCTTCAGCAAATTTAACAGAAGCTTCTACTGCTTCCTTGACTTGCGCTTGGATTTCTTCCAATTCTTCGGCACTTGCAATAGTGTTTTCAATGAGGTACTTGCGATGGTTTTCGATCGGGTCTTTTTGTTTCCACAACTCCACTTCTTCACGCGTACGATATTTACCAGGATCAGATGATGAGTGACCAAGCCAGCGGTAAGTTACACTTTCAATCAAGACTGGACCATTACCACCACGAACATGATCTACGGCTTTCTTGAACCCTTCGTAGACGTCGATGACATTGTTTCCATCTTCGATGAACATTCCAGGAATTCCATAAGCGGCGCTACGTTGATGGATATGTTCTACATTGGTCATTTTCTTGATATCCGCAGAGATACCGTAACCGTTGTTAATGCAATAGAAAATGACTGGCAGGTTCCAGATAGAAGCCATGTTCACTGCTTCGTGGAAAACACCTTCGTTGGTCGCACCATCTCCAAAGAAGCAAACGACGATTTTTCCAGTATTTTGCATTTGTTGACTGAGGGCTGCACCAACAGCGATTCCCATACCACCACCTACGATACCATTGGCACCAAGGTTACCAGCATCAAGATCGGCGATATGCATAGATCCACCTTTACCTTTACAGGTTCCAGTGTATTTACCAAGGATTTCAGCCATCATTCCGTTGAGGTCAATTCCTTTGGCAATGGCTTGTCCATGACCACGGTGGTTTGATGTGATCAGATCATCTGGATTGAGAGCCAACATAGCACCCACGTTAGCCGCCTCTTCTCCAACAGAAAAGTGCGTCATTCCTGGCACTTTCCCTTTCTTTACTAATTGCGCAATTTTTAAGTCCATACGACGGATTTCTTCCATCTTACGGAACATCTCTAGCAAAAGATTTTTATCTAAAATTGACATCTTCTTGCCTTTCTAACTTTCTTCTTACCTTACTATTTTACCGTTTTTGGCAAATACTGTCAAAGTTTTTCTAAAGAAAATTTCACAAATTAAAAAAGAAAACCCCATAGGAATAAGGGATTTTCTTATCAAGAATATTTTTTCACAAACTTTTTAGCGTTTAGATTTTTCTAAAGATTCAAATCTCTTCATAA
The DNA here is from genome assembly GCF_047464035.1 of Streptococcus mitis. Taxonomy (GTDB): domain Bacteria; phylum Bacillota; class Bacilli; order Lactobacillales; family Streptococcaceae; genus Streptococcus; species Streptococcus mitis_DX. Next base: position 167,258 of record NZ_JASHCQ010000001.1, on the reverse strand, counting down.
TCACAGTTAAACGCCAACGGTAGAGAACCCCACTCACAATCAAACTAATAATCAAGCCGATCCAGTAAGAATAAGCTCCAAAATCTGTTAGGGAATCAAATACCATAGCTACTGGGAGTGTCACCCCCCAGTAACCAACCAAACCAAGGTAAAAAGGAATAACGGTATCCTTATACCCCCGTAAAATTCCCTGGAGCGGTGCTGCAAAGGTATCTGCTAACTGGAAGAAAAGACTATAAGTCAAAAAGCGCGCTGTCAAATCGATAAATTCTGGGTCGTTACCATAAAGACTAGCCACATTTCCCCTAAAAATGTAAAGGAAGGATAAGGTGAATCCTGCAAAAATGAGGGCAGTCCATCTTCCTAGACCAATATAGGTTTTAGCATCATCAAATCGCTTGGCTCCCACTTCATAGGAAACAACAATAGCCATAGCCGATGAGATACTCATAGGAAAGGCGTACATAAGACTTGAAAAATTCATAGCTGACTGGTGACTAGCAATAATCAAGGATGAGAACTTCGCCATAATCAAACCAACCACAGAAAAGATAGCCACTTCGGCAAAGACAGTTCCCCCAATAGGCAGACCTAAGCGAACTCCTTCCTTAATTTTATCCATATTAAGAGGAATTCGTTTCTCAAGGTGTAAGGCTTTGAGCTTCTCCTGTTTAAATAAAACTAGAACAGAAATCCCAAGCAAGACCCAGTAGGCCAAGGATGTTCCTAAACCAGCACCAGCACCTCCCAGTTCTGGAACACAAAAGGCACCGTAAATCAAGAGATAGTTAAATCCACTATTGAGAGGAAGCAACAAAAGCATGAGATACATGGACAGTTTGGTCAAGCCCAGCGAATCCAGCAAGGAGCGAATGACACTAAAGAGCAAAAGGGGGATAATCCCGATAGATAAAAACCAGAGATAGCGAACTGCTACTGCCGCCACTGGTGCTTCTAGTCCAAGATGATTCAAGATTGGTGGTGCCAAGAAAAGTACCATCCCCAGCAAGACCATAGATAGTCCCAAAGCCAAATAGATAAATTGGTAAAAATCAGACGCAACTTCTTCCTTTTTACCTCGCCCAAGATGGTGACCAATGATAGGCACCAAGGCTGATACAATACCTGTTAGAAAGGTAAAGAAAGGATTCCAGATACTGGTTGCCATAGACACACCAGCCAAGTCCAAGGTATTGTATTGGCCAGTCATAGTCGTATCAACAAAGGAGGCAGAATAATTGGCAAATTGATAAATAAGGATAGGGAAAAATATCTTTAAAAATAAGATAAACTTGTCTTTAAAATGATGGGTTTGGTACATATAAGCTCTCTATTCTTTTTGTTTACAGAGCAGACTCCCACCTAGTTTTGATAGACGATTTGTCCCTTACAGATGGTATATTTAACCTGCCCTTTTAAGGTTTCACCGATGAATGGTGAATTAGCTGCTTTCGAAGCAAAATGGGAGTCCACAAGGCGGTCAGCCTTAGCATCAAAAATAGTGATATCTGCTGGACCATTCTCAGCCAAGTAACCTGCTTCAAAGTTGTAAAGTTTGGCTGGGTTGTAGGTCATCTTTTCAAGCAATTCCATCAGGCTTAACTCACCAGCTTCTACCAAATAGGTCAAGCCGAGAGAAAGAGATGTTTCCAAACCTGTCATACCAGATGGCGCTTTGGTAATATCCTCAACATTTTTTTCATCTGCATGATGAGGCGCGTGGTCAGTTGCGATAACTGTGATGACACCTGACTTGAGACCTTCAATCACGGCACGACGGTCTGATTCCAAACGAAGCGGTGGATTCATCTTAGCATTGCTACCTTGTGTCAAAAGGAGCGCTTCGGTCTTAGAAAAATGCTGTGGCGCCACTTCTGCTGTGACTTGCGCGCCTAGCCCTTGAGCAAACTCAACTACTTTGACACTTTCTTCCTTAGACAAATGCTGAATATGGACATGAGCCTTAGTTGCATAGGCAATCATGACATCACGCGCCATCATAGCGTACTCAGCCACCCCAGTCGCACCACAAATATGGAAATGTTCTTTAGCGATATTTTCATTAAATCCAAGAATCCCATTCAAACCTGGATCTTCCTCATGAAGACTAATAAAGGTATTAAGTTTTTTGGCTTCCTCCATGGCTTCTTTGACCACTTTGCTGCTTTCAAGTGGAATACCGTCATCTGAGAAACCAACCGCACCTGCTTCTAAAAGTGCCTTAAAGTCAGTCAAATCTTGGCCATTAAAATTCTTGGTAATAGTCGCAACCGTCTTAACATTGATTTTTTCCTTGGCAGCTGACTGGAGAACTTCTTGCAAAGTCTCCACGTCTGAAATGGTTGGACTAGTATTAGCCATCATGACAACCGTGGTAAAACCACCTGCAGCGGCTGCTAAGGCACCAGTATGGATGTCTTCCTTGTGGGTCTGACCAGGTTCACGAAAATGAACATGGATATCAACCAAGCCAGGAGCAACTACAAGACCTGTAGCATCCAGGATTTCTGCTCCTTCTTCTTTAATCTCAGGGGCAATTTTGATAATTTTCCCATCTTGAACCAAAACATCACACACTTGGTCTAAACCAGACTTGGGATCCATTACACGACCGTTTTTGATTAGTAGCATCTGCTTTCTCCTTTATTCATAGAAATCAACTTGGGTATCTAACAATTTATCCCCATCATAAACAAACTTGGCTGAAAAGAAGGGTTTATCTTCTAAAAGCCACTCAACAAAGGTATGGTCACCTTCCCAAGTTGGCTTGCTCAAAACCTCGTCATATGGAACCCATTCTAGCGTTCCCTCGTTGCAGTCAATCAAGTCACCCTCGAACTCCGTCACCTTAAAAACATAGGTGTACCAGTCTAAATCTGGTGTAAATTCAGGAAAAGTGATAACACCTTTTAGAACTGGCTTAGCTTTCAGTCCTGTTTCTTCGAGGATTTCACGCGCCGCGCATTCCTGAGGAGTCTCACCTTGCTCTAACTTACCACCCACACCAATCCATTTGCCTTCATGGACATCATTGGGCTTCTTATTACGATGGAGCATGAGCAGTTCTTTCCCGTTATCAATGTAGCAAATTGTCGCTAACTGAGGCATATTTTCTCCTTATCTAAGCCAATCGATTGGCTCTTGTCCTGTCTCTTTTAAGAATGCATTAGCCTTGGAAAAAGGCTTGGAACCCCAAAATCCTCTATAAACTGACAAAGGACTGGGATGGGCTGATTCGATAATCAAGTGATGAGGATTGGTAACCAAGGCCTTCTTCTTGCGTGCATAAGCTCCCCAGAGTACAAAAACGACTGGTCTATCTAGATGATTGACCACCTGAATTACAGCATCCGTAAAAGGCTCCCATATCTGACCAGCATGACCATTGGCCCGTCCAGCAGGAACAGTCAAACAAGCATTAAGAAGCAAGACCCCTTGCTCAGCCCAAGCTGTCAAATCATGAGATTTCTTAACCCCGATATCGTCTGACAATTCCTTCAAGATATTTTGCAGGGATGGCGGAGCTGGAATAGAGTCCGGTACAGAAAAACTCAAGCCCTGCGCTTGACCTGGCCCGTGATAGGGATCTTGCCCTAGAATCACCACCTTAACTTCTTCAAGCGGTGTTGTCAAGAGAGCCTGAAAAACCTTTTCCTTGGGTGGATAAATAGTCCCCTGAGCATAGACCTGATTCATAAACTGATTGATTTTCCCGAAATAACCCTCAGGTAATTGCTCCTTAATCAAAGCATGCCAAGACGAGTGTTCCATAGCCGACTCCTTCGTTTTTACTGCCTCTATTATAGCAAAAAGTGGCTGTCTAAACCACTTTTTACAGTTTATCTAAACAATCCAGCAAGTCTCGGTAAGAATGGACTTCGTAGGTTGGCTGGGCTTGTGTGGGATTTTCGAGTTGATGAGGATTGTACCAAATCGTGTCAATCCCAGCATTATTGCCGCCTTGAATGTCGGCGGTTAGAGAGTCTCCAATCATCAGCGTCTTTTCTTTGCTAAAACCTGCAATCTGTTGACCAATTTTTTCATAAAAAAGAGCATCCGGCTTTTGTGTTTGCAGCTGTTCAGAGATAAAGACTTGATTGAAATAAGGTGCCAGACCAGATTGAGCCAAACGCCCTGTCTGAATGGCAGTAATGCCATTTGTCGCAGCATACAAGTCATAATCACGCTCGATGAGGCTGTCCAAAAGTTCATGAGCGCCAGAAATCGTTTGTCCCTGTTGGGCTAAGTAAAATTGGTAACGTTGGGCTAGAAAACTACCATCTTTCTCCAGTCCAAAATGAGAAAATAAACGAGAAAAGCGCGTGTTAACCAGCTCTTGTTTACTAATTTTCTTTTGCTCCAAATCCTTCCAGAGAGCCTTGTTCATGGGAACGTAAAAGTCTTTGTAGGCCTGAATATCTGCAACCCCTTCTTCTTTTAGAAGTTGCGTCAAAGCCACATCCTCAGCAGCATCAAAATCAAGAAGAGTGTGGTCAAGGTCGAAAAGTAGAAATTTGTAGGACAATTTTGGAAGATTCCTTTCTAAGTGGGGGCAAAGGTTCAACAGGGGGTGCATATTATGTAGATACTAGGAATCATTTATTCAATTTCCAATCCGTGTAATCAATGCTACTATTCATCCCATATTTCACATTAGGAATAAACACATGTATATCCCTTAAGTATTTTTTATTATTTGATACAGCTTGTAGTAGTATTCCTCGAGGTACATCTTCTGATTCATTATCATAGATCGCCTCAACCTGATAATATACTCTAAAATCTGTTTCTGATTTATTTGAAGCTTTGGTAATGCAATTTTTTATTAATTGCTTATAAACTCGTTGAGAATTTCCATAGTCTGTGTTTAATTTAAAACCATTACCGTTAGCCCAAGGTGTTAGAGGTACTACATTTTCAATATTTGTTTTTCTTGAATTAAATCCAGATAAATTACCAATTAGCATAAACCCAAGTAAGTGTCCTGTATGAAAAATGGAACCACTGTACTGGCTTTTACCTTTTGATGTCCTATCTTTAATCGTTCTGTGTGAAAGTAACGCCCTACCTATACTAACTCTTTCCTCCTTTCTTACATTCTCAGCAAATTCTTCTAAATCGATTCGTTCTGAAAAGATTTTTTCATTAAAATTTATAAAATGCGGTAAATTAAAACTTCCATAACCATTATAAAATTTTTTTAATTCTTCTATATCATCAATTTTTAATTGTTCCAATACAGATTTTGTGATACTATATACTGCCTGATGAAGGTGAGGGTAACCCATATTTCTACTCCTATTAAAAACAAACTAACAAACTTATTATAACATATAGCTAGATAAAACTTCGAAACTAATTCAATTTTACTTTTATGAATTTATCCCAACATTTTTGTTCTACCCTAATTTTTGTTGATGGAATTAGACTATCATATAGTGTTTGCACCCCCTCTATTTATCCATAAACAAAAAAGTGAGCAAGAAATCATGATTTTATTTCCTGCTTATTTTTGAAAATAGAAAAAAACAGATCCCAAAAGATAGGACGTCTGCAAGCTCTCCCAAGCAGAGGTACACCAACTCTTTTCTAACTTTCTTTTTTTGTAATTTCATCATCCCACCCATCTATCTATCATCCTATATCAGAAAAAACCATTCGAACCAGTTTATCATCAACATTTCTCAGAATAAAGGCATTCTAAGAATCGAATAGGTTAAAAACCTTTAATATCCGTGTAATTCTAGACTTAGAATCCCTATAAACTAAATGTTTTCGCACTATTTTAAGTCATTGATTACCTTAAATTTTAATTTTTGAAGGATTCTAAAGCTAGAATTGCTCAAAGACAATGAAAAAAAGCTATTCGAAACTTAGAAAAAATTTTCCTGAATTTCATTGTCACTTGAACGAATAACCTTACAATTCTTCCGATGAGCTTTGAGTTTTTTCAGAGCCCAATCATAGTGGCTTGACGTACTACTGACAAAGTAGGAACCTAGACTTGTCCCTCCCGTCCACTTATAGATACCTTTGGTAAAGAGTTCATCATTGCTAAAAACTTCTATCAACTCTAAAACCTCCCTATGTGATTGTTCTAGGAGTCTAGTCGCTTCTTCTAAGGAGGTTTTCTGGTGCTTCTTCCAAAAAGCGATATTCATTTCTCCATAAGTTTTCCAATTATAAGGTTCAGGTAGAAAAGGCCTTTCGTGACCTTCTTGATTAGAATGTACCCAAGTCAAAAGTAACTGATGCCATTCATAAAGATGGATCAGAACATCTCTTAGATTTTTATCCCTTTTCCAGTGAGCTTCTTTTTTCTTTGGGTCTCTTGAAAAATCAAATGGAGTCTGTAGCTCATCTTCACTTAGTTGGGAGATGAAACGATTGAGCTTTTCATAGTTTTCCTTAGAGGCCAGTACTAGCTCCTCTTTTGTTTTCGGTCTAGGCACAGAGTTCTCCCTTCATATCTCTAGTTATTATTAGAAATTTTTTATCCTTTAAATCTCTATAACTTATCCTTTAATTTCTCAACAAAGAGATAAGCTGCTGGACAGGTCAAGGTATTCTTAATCGTTAGATGATTGATTTGATGAATCTTTTTGCGGTCTGTATGGGGAAATTCACGACATGCCTTTGGACGAACTTCATAGATGGAACAGAGATTATCTCCTCCTAGAAAGGGACAAGGCATGGATTTAAAAACCTTATCACCATCTTCATCTACCTGCAGAAACTCCGCTTCAAAAGCAGGTAATTTCATCTTAAAATACTTGGCGATTCGTGTAATATCCGCTTCTTTAAAGTCAGGTCCCAAAGTCTTACAACAGTTGGCACAGGCGGTACAATCAATCTCCGCAAAGACTTCTTGGTGAATCTGCTGGGCTATCTTATCTAGATTTTTTGGTGGCTTTTTCTTTAAATTGGCTAAAACTTTTCGATGCTCCTTCTGCTTTTGTAAGGCTAGCTGGTGGTAGTACTCAATATCAATTTCTTTAGACATGGTTTCTCTCTTATTCTAATTACTTTCCCCTATTATACCATGCCTCTGGAGCATTGAAAAGTGGACTTTATTAGACTATACTTTTCCAAAATACGTCAAAAAACCTTGCAACTAGGTTACAAGGTTAATGACATTAATCGAAGTTAACGTATTCTTTTTGAAGTTCAAGGACTTCTTCCATTGTTGAACACTCTGTAAGGGCACGGTTAGCGTACTCTTCCATCTTAGCAGTGTCCAATTTCTTCATCAAGCTACGTGTACGAAGGACTGATGTTGCTGACATAGAGAACTCATCCAAGCCCATTCCGACAAGAAGTGGAACAGCTTTTTGGTCACCAGCCATCTCACCACACATACCAGCCCATTTACCTTCAGCGTGAGCTGCCTTGATAACGTTGTTGATCAAGCGAAGGATTGATGGGTTATATGGTTGGTAAAGGTATGAAACTTGCTCGTTCATACGGTCTGCTGCCATTGAGTATTGGATCAAGTCGTTTGTTCCAATTGACATGAAGTCTACTTCTTTTGCAAATTGGTCTGCAAGCATCGCTGCTGCAGGGATTTCAATCATGATACCAACTTGGATGTCATCCGCAACTGCAACACCTTCAGCAAGAAGGTTTGCTTTTTCTTCTTCATAAACTGCTTTAGCTGCACGGAATTCTTTCAAGAGGGCAACCATTGGGAACATGATACGCAATTGACCATGAACAGAAGCACGAAGAAGAGCACGAATTTGTGTACGGAACATTGCATCTCCAGTTTCAGAAATAGAGATACGAAGGGCACGGAATCCAAGGAATGGGTTCATTTCATGTGGCATATCGAAGTAAGGAAGTTCCTTATCTCCACCGATATCCATTGTACGAACAACGACTGGTTTACCATTCATTCCCTCAAGAACAGCCTTGTATGCTTCATACTGCTCGTCTTCTGTTGGGAAGTCTTGAGAATCCATGTACAAGAACTCTGTACGGTAAAGTCCAACAGCTTCTGCACCGTTGTTGTTAACACCTTCAACGTCTTTTGGAGTACCGATGTTAGCAGCCAACTCGAAGTGTTTACCGTCAGCAGTCACTGTTTGAGCATCTTTCAAAAGTGCCCATTCAGCTTTTTGTTTAGCATAAGCTTCACCAGCTGCTTTAAATTCAGCCGCTTGTTCATCTGTTGGGTTGATAATCACTTCACCAGTAATTCCGTTAACGGCAAGGATATCACCGTCTTTCACCACTTCAGTGATGTTATTTGTTCCCAATACAGCTGCAATTTCAAGTGTACGTGCCATGATAGCTGAGTGACTTGTACGTCCACCGATATTTGTTACAAAAGCTTTTACAAAGTTTTTGTCCAATTGAGCTGTATCAGATGGTGTCAAGTCATGCGCAATCACAATTACTTCTTCATTGATAGAAGCTGGGTTTGGCAATTTCTTACCAAGAAGGTTTGCCAATACACGTTTTGTCACGTCGCGGATATCCGCTGCACGTTCTTGCATGTATGGGTTGTCTTCCATACCTTCAAAGATAGTGATGAACATGTCAGTCACTTCTTTAAGACCTGCTTCAGCATTGACTTTCTTAGCACGGATTGTTTCTTTAATCTGACCAATCAATTCTGGGTCAGAAAGAACCATCAAATGAGCGTCAAAAACTTGAGCCGCTTCTTCACCAAGCGTACCTACAGCTTTCTCACGGATAAGAGAAAGCTCGTTTTGAGAAGCTTCAAGAGCTACATCCAAACGAGCCTCTTCTGCGTTTGTATCTTCGACTGAAACAGTCTCGAATGACAAATCCGGTTGAACGAGTAGATATGCTTTTGCAACTGCAACACCGTCAGATGCTGCGATTCCTTTAAGCATTTCTGTCATTTTCCTTATGCCAATCCTTCTTTTTCCATTGTTTCTGAGATTGCAGCGATAGCGTCATCTGCATCTGCACCTTCAGCTGAGATAGTTACATCAGCACCTTGGCCAACACCAAGACTCATAACACCCATGATTGATTTAAGGTTAACTGATTTACCTTTGTACTCAAGAGTGATATCTGAAGCAAATTTGCTAGCAGTTTGTACCAACAATGTTGCTGGACGTGCGTGAATACCTGTTTCTGCCACTACGTGGAAATCTTTAGAAGCCATAGTTTGACTCTCCTTTTGTTCTTTCTTTTTTGAGTTATATGTGATAACCCTTACAATTTGGTATTATATCATCTTCTCGGATTTTTTTCAAGCATTTTATGGGATTTATTCGATTTCCTTTCAGATAACTTGCTGAAAATCTTCTATATTTATTGACAAAACACAGGATATAGTTTTCCAAAAAACTACTTGTAGGATATTCTTTGCTATTTCACAAACCAAACACTATATATTGTGTCTATGTGTGTTTGATAGAAAAATAGACCACTATATTTAGTTTTAAATCATTGACAAAAATTTATTTTCTGATATACTAAGAAAGTAATCTATTTTGAAAGAGGAGTTACACAATGGTAACCGTTTATTCTAAAAACAACTGTGTCCAATGTAAAATGACCAAACGTTTCTTGGACAGTAATAATGTCGCTTATCGTGAAATCAATCTTGATGAGCAACCTGAGTACATCGATCAAGTTAAAGAGCTCGGTTTCAGCGCAGCTCCTGTTATCCAAACACCAACAGAAGTCTTTTCAGGTTTCCAACCAGGAAAACTGAAACAATTAGCATAATCTTAATACATCATCCAGAAGAAACTGCTTCTAGGGCTAACTTAGAAGCCTTTCTTTTGTAATTAGATAAGGGAAATTTTATGGGATTAAAACATCTTGAGGACGTGACTTATTTCCGTCTCAATAACGAAATCAATCGTCCTATCAATGGACAAATCATGCTTCATAAAGATAAGGAAGCCTTGAATGCCTTCTTTAAAGAAAATGTAGTTCCAAATACTATGGTTTTTGATTCAATCAAAGATAAAATCAATTACCTCATTGAACACAACTACATCGAAACAGCCTTTATCAAAAAATACCGTCCAGAATTTTTGGAAGAATTGCATCAATTTATCAAAGAACAAAACTTCCAATTCAAGTCTTTCATGGCAGCTTATAAATTTTACAATCAATATGCCTTAAAGACTAACGACGGTGAATATTATCTTGAAAGTATGGAAGACCGCGTCTTCTTTAACGCCCTTTATTTCGCTGATGGCAACGAAGCTATTGCAATCGATATTGCCAATGAAATCATCCACCAACGCTACCAACCTGCTACTCCTTCCTTCTTGAATGCTGGACGTGCTCGTCGTGGAGAGTTGGTATCTTGCTTCCTAATCCAAGTAACTGATGATATGAACTCTATCGGACGTTCTATCAACTCTGCTCTTCAACTTTCACGTATCGGTGGTGGTGTGGGAATTTCCCTCAGCAACCTTCGTGAAGCTGGTGCACCTATCAAAGGCTATGAAGGAGCAGCTTCTGGGGTCGTTCCAGTTATGAAACTTTTCGAAGATAGCTTCTCTTACTCAAACCAATTGGGGCAACGTCAAGGTGCTGGGGTTGTCTACCTCAACGTCTTTCACCCAGATATCATCGCCTTCCTTTCAACTAAGAAAGAAAATGCTGATGAGAAAGTTCGTGTCAAGACCCTTTCACTTGGTGTTGTGGTGCCCGATAAATTCTACGAATTAGCACGTAAAAATGAAGAAATGTACCTCTTCAGCCCATACTCAGTAGAGCTTGAATACGGTGTGCCATTTAACTACATCGACATCACTGAAAAATACGATGAACTAGTCGCAAATCCAAACATCCGCAAGACAAAAATCAAGGCGCGTGATTTGGAAACTGAAATTTCTAAATTGCAACAAGAATCTGGCTACCCTTATGTAGTCAACATTGATACGGCTAACCGTGCAAATCCTGTTGATGGTAAGATTATCATGAGTAACTTGTGTTCTGAGATTCTTCAAGTCCAAGAACCAAGCTTGATCAACGATGCTCAAGAATTCCTTCAAATGGGAACGGACGTTTCATGTAACCTTGGTTCAACCAACGTAGTCAACATGATGACTTCACCTGACTTTGGTCGTTCTATCCGTGCTATGGTTCGTGCCCTTACTTTCGTTACAGATAGTTCGCACATCGTAGCTGTTCCTACTATCGACCATGGAAATAGCCAAGCCCATACCTTTGGTCTCGGTGCCATGGGACTTCACAGCTACCTTGCCCAACAATTGATTGAATATGGATCGCCTGAGTCTGTTGAATTTACAAGCATCTACTTTATGCTTATGAACTACTGGACATTGGTTGAATCAAACAATATCGCGCGTGAACGTGGTATTACCTTCCATAACTTTGAAAAATCAGACTATGCTAAGGGAAGCTACTTCGACAAGTATGTGACAGGCGAATTTGTTCCAAAATCAGACCGTGTTAAAGAACTCTTTAAAGATGTCTTTATCCCAAGTGCTGCTGACTGGGCTGAACTTCGCGACAAGGTTCAAGCAGATGGACTTTACCACCAAAACCGTCTAGCTGTTGCTCCAAATGGTTCTATCAGCTATATCAACGACGTTTCTGCTTCTATCCACCCGATTACACAACGTATCGAAGAGCGTCAAGAAAAGAAAATCGGTAAAATCTACTATCCTGCTGCTGGCTTGTCAACAGAAACCATTCCTTACTACACTTCTGCTTACGACATGGATATGCGTAAAGTGATTGATGTCTATGCTGCTGCAACTGAGCACGTGGACCAAGGACTTTCACTCACCCTCTTCATGCGTAGTGACATTCCAAAAGGACTTTACGAATGGAAGAAAGAAAACAAACAAACGACACGTGACTTGTCAATCCTTCGTAACTATGCCTTTAACAAGGGTATCAAGTCTATCTACTACGTCCGTACCTTTACAGATGATGGTGGAGAAGTCGGTGCCAACCAATGTGAAAGCTGTGTGATTTAATCTTTGCTTGAGGAAACTACTTTTTCTCAGATAAGTATTCATTCACCCTGCTAAACTAGAATAAGCATCTATACTATGAAATAACAAAAAGTCGGGCTTCCGACTTTTTGTGCGATACTCCTCTAGAATTATGATAAAATAGAAGTAGTTGTGAGTTCGCAATACTAAACACAGAAAGAGATTTCAAAATGGAAACTTACTACAAAGCCATTAACTGGAATGCCATCGAAGATGTCATCGACAAATCAACTTGGGAAAAACTGACGGAGCAATTCTGGCTTGATACACGTATTCCTTTGTCAAATGACTTGGATGACTGGAGAAAGCTATCAAATATAGAAAAAGACTTGGTTGGAAAAGTCTTTGGTGGTTTAACCCTTCTCGATACTATGCAATCTGAAACTGGGGTTCAAGCCCTTCGCGCAGACATCCGTACACCTCATGAGGAAGCTGTTTTCAATAACATCCAATTTATGGAGTCTGTCCACGCTAAATCTTACTCATCAATCTTCTCTACCTTGAATACAAAGGCTGAGATTGAAGAAATTTTCGAATGGACCAATACCAATCCTTACCTACAAAAGAAGGCTGAGATTGTCAACGAAATCTACCTAAACGGTAGCCCACTTGAAAAGAAAGTTGCCAGCGTCTTCCTCGAAACCTTCCTCTTCTACTCTGGTTTCTTCACTCCCCTCTACTATCTTGGTAACAACAAACTAGCCAACGTTGCGGAAATCATTAAATTAATTATTCGTGATGAGTCTGTTCACGGAACTTACATTGGTTACAAATTCCAACTCGGTTTCAATGAATTGCCTGAAGAAGAGCAAGAAAAGCTAAAAGATTGGATGTACGACCTGCTCTATACTCTTTATGAAAATGAAGAAGGCTACACAGAAAGCCTCTATGACGGTGTTGGTTGGACGGAAGAAGTCAAAACCTTCCTTCGCTACAATGCTAACAAGGCACTTATGAACCTGGGGCAAGATCCACTCTTCCCAGACTCAGCAGATGATGTCAACCCAATCGTTATGAACGGTATTTCAACAGGAACTTCCAACCACGACTTCTTCTCTCAAGTCGGAAATGGTTACCTTCTTGGCGAAGTTGAAGCTATGCAAGACGATGACTACGACTACGGTTTGGACTAAGTCAACAATTTCAGAAGTGATATCAATATCATGGTTTGTTTAAAACAACCATGATATTTTTGTTTTTGTTTTCTTTTGTTTTTTAAATTGATTGATTGAATACTTTATGATAAAATAGTAATAGAAATAGAGGTGATAACGATGTTAAAGCAGGAAAAACTAGATAATATTCTAGAAACGGTAAATACAAAAGGAACTATTACTGTAAAAGAAATTATGACTCGCTTAGATGTATCAGATATGACTGCTAGACGCTACTTGCAAGAGTTGGCAGACAAGGATTTACTTGTTCGGGTGCACGGTGGAGCTGAAAAAATTCGTACAGGTTCTATTTTAAATAATGAACGTTCCAATATTGAGAAACAAAGCTTACAAATTGCAGAAAAACAAGAAATCAGCCGTTTTGCAGGCCATTTAATTGATGAGGGTGAAACTATTTTTATCGGCCCTGGTACCACCTTGGAATCTTTTGCACGTGAACTTCCAATTGATAATATTCGTGTTGTAACAAACAGTTTACCAGTCTTTCTCATCCTAAACGAACGAAAACTAACAGATTTGATTTTAATCGGTGGAAACTACCGCTCTATCACTGGAGCCTTTGTGGGAACACTAACCTTGCAAAACCTAGCCAATCTCCAATTTTCTAAAGCCTTCGTTAGCTGTAATGGTATTAAAGACAATGCGATTGCGACCTTTAGTGAAGAGGAAGGTGAATCCCAACGCATCGCCCTCAATAATTCCAATAAAAAATACTTACTAGCTGACAATAGTAAGTTCAATAAATTTGATTTTTATACCTTCTACAATATCTCTGATATTGATACCATCGTTTCAGACTCTAAACTGAGCAAAGAAACCTTCGAACAACTTTCAAAACAAACAAAAATTATTCTTTCTAAACCATAAAACTGAGGATTGATAAAATATAAAATGCGTCATATCAAAAAAATAAGAATCTTGATATGACGCATTTTTTGATGAAGATTTTTACAAAGAGTTTCCTAGATTCTTTATGATTGTTGAAACGGCATAAAATCTGAATCAAAGGAGATATTATCCCATTCTTCAGGATTGATAAAATTTAAAAAGATATTTTTAAATTCTTCCAGCTCATAATCCGAATGACAAATCCATTCTTTACCGGTAGAGACATACCATTTCCCAAGTTTTTTCAGCTCCTCATTAGTCAAACAAGGTATTTGAGAACATTTATCAAAATTGATAATATAAACTTTTTCATAAATTGATTGGATAAAATCTTTGAACATCTTTTACCTCACTAAAATTCTATATCTAATTACTAATTCTACTAGTCTATAATCTGAGTTTCCGCTACTTTCTTGTACCAATGAGCTGATTTCTTAGGATAACGTTCTTGCGTTTCAAAGTCTACATAGAAGAGACCGTAACGTTTTTCATAACCATTTGACCATGAGAAGACGTCCATCAATGACCAAATGAAGTATCCTTTGACGTTTGCACCATCTGCAATCGCATCAGATAATACCTCTAAGTGTTGTTTGACATAATCAATACGGCCATCATCATAAACAGTGTTATCAACGAACTCATCTTTATACCCGAGACCATTTTCAGTGATGTAAATCTTCTTGTAGTTAGGATAATCTTTCTTCACTCGCATGATTTGATCATACAAACCTTGAGGATAGATAATCCAATCCCAGTCTGTACGTGGCACATAATCCGGAGCTACACGACGACCAACACCTTTTATTTGGTATTTAGAGCTTCCTTTCTCACCCTTACCATTATGGATAATTTCAGTTTCTCCATCAAAGGCTTCCATCCAGTCACTCATATAGTAATTGATTCCAAGGAAGTCATTCAAGTCTTTTGCGACTTCTAATACTTCGAAATCTTCTTCACGAAGATCTAAGCTACCACCATTGGCAGCCAAGATAGCCTCTACCCCTGCCAGAGTCTTTTCAGAGTAGTGACCTAGATAAGTTGCATCCAAGATAAATTTATTGTGAATAATATCTTCCAACTCAGCTGCACGAACATCTGCTGGATTTTTAGGATCTAAAGGATACTTGGTTGGCAGGGCATGAACAACACCAATTTCACCTTTATAACCTTTATCTTTATATAGCTTGACTGCACGCGCATGAGAAACCATCATATTGTGGTGCGATTGGAAAACTTTGGCAAGGTCGTACTGAATACCTGGAGGGAATTTACCAACCAAGTATTGACCATCACCGATTGGCCCAATTTCATTAAAGGTTGTCCAATAGTTTACTTCTGGGAATTCTTCAAAACAGAAGGCAGCGTAGTCTACAAAGTGTTCGATATTTTCACGGTTTAAGAAGTCTCCATTTGAATGTAGAGATTCAGGCGTGTCAAAGTGATGAAGAGTTACAAAAGGCTCAACATGACGTTTGTGGCACTCCGCAAATAGATTATGATAAAACTCAACACCTTTAGCATTTACTTGGCCGTAACCAGTCGGGAAAATACGTGACCAGGCAATAGAAATTCGAATACCATTGACACCATACTCTTCTGCCAACTTGAGGTCAACTGGGTATCGATTGTAAAAATCACTAGCTGGTTCTGCAGTATACCAGTAGTTATCTTCAAGATACTTATCCCACGCTACTGGTCCTTTACCATCAGTATGTGTAGCACCTTCTGCTTGATAGGCAGCTGTTGCGCCACCAAAAATAAAGTCTTTTGGTAATGTTTTTGTCATTTTTTCACCTATTTCTTGATTTAAATAAAGTAAAAGTGAGAGGAGAGGAGTCAGTGAGCCATCCTTCTCCATCTCACTTCTTGTACCAAGTCACCGAATTGTGACATGAGGAGGTAAAAACGATATCTTTTTACCGACGAATTAACAAGGCGATTAGGAAATTCGCTATAGCGATTTCCGTAACGATAGGAGACTATTTCAGAGTCCCTATTATTAATCGAATTGTGACATGAGGAGGTAAAAACGATATCTTTTTACCGACGAATTAATAAGGCGATTAGGAAATTCGCCATAGTGATTTCTGTAACGATAGGAGACTATTTCAGAGTCCCTATCGTTAATCGAATTGCGCTTGTACAAATGCTAGAGCACCTTTTCCATCACGAGTTAATTTGATGTATTGAGCGCCTTCTGTCTTGGCAAGTTTAATACCGAGCTTATCTGTTTCTGCTTTCATGTCTTCAAAGTTTGAAGCAACTTGAGGGGCAAGGATAACTAGATCAAACTCTGGTAACATTTCACGGTGAGCACCATAGCCACCTGCTGCTGCTTTCACAGGGACATTGTATTCTGCAGCTGCCTTATTCAAAGCATTAGCAAGAAGTCCACTTGTCCCTCCACCTGCACAGAGAACGAGGACATTTGTTTCTTCAGTGATTGTATTTTGAGCTGCATCGACACCCGCTTTTTCAAGAATAGCATCTGCTTTTGCAGTGTTGAAGTTTGCAGCAACTTTGTCTTTCAATTCATCATTAGATTTACCTGAACGCTCTTCTTCAAGAATTTGTTCATCATAGACTTTAAGGAATGGATAGTAAATAACTACGTCAACCACGATTAGAAGGGCAGCAAGAATGAATGATAGAACTTGGAAGTTCGTACCAAGAACTAGACCTAGTGGAGCTGGAGTTGTCCATGGTAGATTAGCAGTAAATGAATTCATTCCAAGAGTTTCAATGAAGAATTTAAAGATCCAAACGTTTGCGATTGGAGCAAAGATAAATGGAATGAAGAAGATTGGGTTTAATACAAGTGGTGCACCAAACAAGATTGGTTCATTTACACCAAAGAATGTTGGGACTACTGAAGCACGACCGATTGCACGGTTACGTTTTGATTTTGTTAACCACATGAACATGAATGGAACAACCAGTGTCGCACCAGTACCACCCATGGTAACGATAAACATTTGTGTACCAGAAGTAAGAATCTTGTCAGCGTGCATACCTTGTTGGAGAAGGTTCAAGTTGACTTCGGCATTGGCATAGGTAATTGCTGCGATAGCAGGTTCAACAATAGATGGACCATGGATACCAACAAACCAGAAGAATGCAAATGCACCAAAGATAATCGTAATACCTAGATAACCATCAGCAGCAGAGAATAATGGTGCAAAGAATTTACCGATTGATTCTGCTACGCTTGCACCAACAAAATGACGAGCTAGTAAATCAAGAGCATAAAGTGAAACAACTGAGAGAGTGAATGGAATCACATCTTTAAAGACTTGTGAGATATTTGGTGGAACTTCGTCAGGCATACGAATAGTGACGTTGTTCTTAACACAAACCTTATAGATGGCTACAGTAACAAAGGCAGCAAGGAAGGCTGAAAGCAAGCCTTTTGTTCCCAAGAATCCAGTAGCTAGACCATTTTCGATAGGATCAGCTGCTAACATCAACAAACCAACAATCGCTGCTAACAGTGTTGACATATAGTTGATTTGATTGGTTTTCTCCATGCTACGGTTTACTGAGTCAGTCAATGACTTAGCTGTTGTACCAGCTACCAAGAGAGCCAGAATACCCATAGAATAGCTATAAGGTTTCATCAGAAAGGCTACAACTTCATCAGACCATTTAAAGCCCCATGAGTTTGGTACAAAGGCAATCAAGATAAAAATACTTGAGAAGAGAATAACAGGCATACCTGCAATGAAACCATCACGAATGGCACGAAGGTAGATATTACGAGATAGTTTCTCAAAGAAAGGTTTTCCTTTCTCAATAAATGCAATTAGTTTATTCATTATTTAACTCCTCTCTTGTACAGTTCAATTAAATGGTGCATCAAATCTTTTAATAAGATAGTTGTCATCAAGTGGTCTTGGCCATGCATCATGGTTACACTATAGGCTAAGTCCTCACCAGAAGCTTCCTTAGCCAATAGACTTGTTTGCGCGTGGTGAGCCTCTGCAATACAAGAACCAGCTTCCTCAACTAAGCTATCTGCTTTCGCAAAATCACCAGCTTCAGCAGCCTTTAAAGCTTCCAATAGTTTTGAACGAGCATCGCCAGCATAGGCTACGATTTCAAAACCTAACAATGTTACTTCTTCTCTATTCATGATAGAATTCTCCTTATATAGTTTTAAATAAATTTTTATGACAATAAACGTTGGATATGTAGAACTAGATAAACTCGTTCACTTTTATACAAATCAAGACCCGTATGTTGCGTAATCACATCATAGATCTTGGAACCAATCTCGAACGCTTTTGGATAGGATTGTTTAATATGATCTTCCATATCCAGAAGTGATTGGTTATCATCTCTAGATCTGTCTAAATAATCCAAGAAATAATTCAAATGAATCATAAAACGATCATAGAAATGGTTATTCTCTTTAGTTCGTTGAATTGCATAGTCCGTTAAAACTTCTTCAACATTCCTGAGAATTTCTTTCCTCTTATCAATCGACTCCACAAGTTCCACTTCATTTTCACCTTCGGCATTAATGAAATGATAAGCAATCCGAATAATTTCGTCCTCAGGAAAATGATCTGCTAGCTTCTGACGGTAAATTTCAAATGCTTCATTTGCGATTTGAAAAGCGACAGGATACTTAGTGGAAATATCTGGCAGATTACTATCCTTGTACCTTCCTTGTGCTAGAGCTTGGTAAGAACAGTAAATATGATCTGTCAATGTTACGTAGAGATACTCTTGAATCGGATAATGATATTTCTTTGATAGCTTATCAATGATTTCATAAGTCACTGTGATAAAATCAAGCGGAACATCTTTGAGGAGAGCCATAAAGTTTTCCCTGGACTCTTCGGTCTTCATCCGAAAGATTTTCTCAACCTGATGTTCAGCAATCAAATCCCCTTTCTTCTTTCCAAATGTAATCCCCTTACCAATCACAATCACTTCTTCTCCTTTATCATTTCTGACAAGCGAGACATTGTGATTCATTGGATTTAGAATTCGATACATGTCATCCTCCTTTTATATCTTAAAGGTATATGAGTACAAAAAATGACCACAAATGAACTAGAAAATCAGCCGATTTCTAATTCACCTGTGATCATGCCTAATATTACTTAGTAACACTCACCTTGTATTAACTTGTGATTTAAGTATAGCACAAGTAAGTTGTTTTGTAAACCTTTACATAAAACTTTTTTTAAAATTTTTTTAGATTCATGTTCCTAACCTAGGAGGACTTGCTTACACGCGTTCTTTCCATGAAGTCGCTGTTGTTTGAAGAACTTTGTTGAGTTCGTCAATGTTTTCAAAACCAGTTGTGCGAAGCCATTCGCGAGCTGCTGCTTCACCATCTTTGATGTATGCTTCAACTGATCCAGCCCATGTAGCACGGCCACAAAGAACTCCGTTAAAGTTTGCACCTGATTCATGAGCAAATACAAGAGTATCTTGGAAAAGTTTAGCTGATACACCAGCACTCAAGTAGATGTAAGGCAAGTTAGTTGCTTCATCTTGAGCTTTGAAGAAGGCTGCTGCTTCTTCACGTGTATAAACTACTTCACCTTCAGCGAAGCCTTCAACATATTTAATGTTAACAGGAACTTCTACTTTCAAGACATCAATGTTAAAGCGTGGGTCTGAGAAGACTTTCATAGCGCCGATAACTTTGTGTGGTTTTACTTTAGCGTATTCTACAGAACCTGCGTCAGCAATTTTTTCATCGTAAGCAAGGATTTCAAGGAAGAATGGGATATCTTCAGCCACACATTCAGAACCGATACGTTCGATGTAAGCCTGTTTTTCTTGGTTGAGTTCGTCTGAGCTATCTACGTCATAGTAAAGCAAGAATTTAACTGCATCTGCACCTTCTTCTTTAATACGTTTTGCAGACCAAACATCCAAGCAGTCTGGCAAGCGTTTTGTGCTTGTTGTGTCATAACCTGTTTTTTCATAAGCAAGGAGAAGACCAGCTTTTTCATCAAGAGCTTTAGTCGCTGGAAGTCCATATTCAGGGTCAAGAAGCATTGATGAAGCGTATTTAGTCAATTCATCTGCTACCAAGACTTTCAGTTCTTCCATTTGAGCCACTGTTGGTTCTTCTGTTTGGTGTTGAGCCATGAGGCGTTTCAAAGCACCACGTTGGTCAAATGCAAGAGCTGAGATGATACCATTTTCATCAGAAAGTTTTTCTAAGCGTGCACGTTTTTGTTCTGTTAAAGCCATTTTATACCTCTTTTACTATTAATTGATCATATAGAGCTTGATAGTTGGCCATGTTGACATGACCAGTCATTTTTTCTTGAGCATTGAGCATACCAAGGACATTTGCCTTGATGAGTAGTTCTGCATCCGATTCTTTATGAAGTAAACCTGAAGAAATTCCAGCAACTGTAGAATCTCCAGATCCAACAGGGTTGACTACCTGAATTCTAGGAATATCTACCTTGTAGAAAGTGTCACCATGTTTGGCAAAGGCACCGTTGGCACCAAGTGAAACGATAATCCATTCAATACCTGCAAATAAAGGTTCTTGAAGAACTTCTTTTAATTCATCCAAATCCTCAGAAACTTCTCTTCCTAGAAGCTGGGACAATTCCTCATTATTTGGTTTGATGACTGTTGGTTTATGTGGTGATTCAAGAACCGCCTGAAGTGCTGCACCAGAGCAGTCCAAGACAACAGGCTTGCCAGCTTGATTAGCAAGTTCTACCAATCTCGCATAGTAATCAACTGGAAGGCCAGCTGGCAGACTACCTGAGATAGCTACTACTTCAACTGACTCCAAGAGTCTTTTGAAATGTTCCAAAAAGTCTTGACCTTCCTGTTCCAATACTTCAGGACCTTTTTCAAGAACTTCTGTTTGGTTGTCTCCGTGAAGAATAGCGATACAGTTACGAGTTTCTCCCTGAATTGAGAAGAAATCTTTCTTTACTTGATCATCGATATTTTCAACCAAAAACTCACCAAGTTTGCCACCCACTAAACCAGTAGCAAGAACAGAATCTCCAAATTCTGAAAGTACTCGGGTAACATTGAGGCCCTTACCACCAGCCGTTTTGGTTACATCCACCACACGATTGACAGTATCAATCTTTAACTCATCCAAGGGATAGGAAATATCAATGGATGGGTTCATTGTGACTGTTAAAATCATAGGTCACCTCTTAGTCGTGGTATTCTCCGCGATCCCATTTTTCAAGGAATTCAGTGAAGAAGTTTGCGTCTGTTTGTTGAGCATTGTGACTTTCAACGTGTTCAATTTTCGCAATCAATTTTTTGTTTTCTTCAGATGGTTTGTATTCAGCATGGATGAAAGCTTCGATGATATCACACATGAGCAATTCACCAGTAATCTTACCACCAAATCCGATAACGTTGGCATTCAATTGTTCTTTAGCATAAAGGGCTGTTGTCATATCACGAACCAAGGCAGAACGGACACCAGGAACTTTATTTACAGCATTGTTGATACCAACACCAGTACCACAGATACATACCCCAAGATCAGCTTGACCGCTAGTTACAGCTTCACCAACTTTTTTACCAAAGATTGGGTAGTGAGTACGTGTATGGTCATATGTACCAAAGTCAATGACTTCATATCCTTTTGATTTCAAAAATTCTGAAACCGCCATTTTTTCATCTGTTACGATGTGGTCACATCCAATTGCAATTCTCATTTTTAACTTACCTTTCTTACTGTAATCTAATTAGCACATTTTGTTCAACATATCGACACGAATTTGGTGACGTCCACCATCGTATTTACCGTTAACAAATCCTTTAGCAATGTTTTTAGCCAATTCATCACCGACAAGTTGTGCACCCATAGTGATCATACGTGAGTTGTTGTGTCCACGAGTCATATAAGCTGAACGTTCGTCAGATACTTCTGCAGCAACCATTCCTTTGATTTTAGTGGCAACCATAAATGGACCAGCTCCATAAGCATCAATCACGATACCAAGGTTTTGTTCTTCTTTGTTTACTTCTGCAGCAACAGCAAGAGTCACATCAACAAAGTCTTGACCTTCAGCTGTAACATCCACAACGTGGAAGTTTTCTTTTTCCAAGAAGTCTTTCACAACTTCTTTCAATCTCAAACCTGCAGCATCTGCACCGATAACAATAGACATATTGTATACTCCTTTTATTTTTCTAGGCTAGTAAAAACTTTTATGGTTAGCAGTTTACCTACAAAAAGTTTTCTAGCAGTTTATTGACAAATTGGATTGAATGAGATGAATGACACCTTATTCAAGTTTAGGAAATCAGTTTCCTAGAAATAATCTTTCTCTACGAAAGAGAATATAACAAGTGATTGTTTGTTTGTGACAAACATCATTTGTTGCTTACAAACATAATATACTCCTATTTCTTAAAAAAGTCAACAATTAATGTTTGTTTTTGTGTTTTTTTAATTAAAAAATTTCGATATCAAAACCAATTTGATCCACTTGACCAGGTTCTAGGAGACGAACATTCTTCTTATCTTCTAGATGATCTCCTTCTTCAAGGGATGTTGACAAGCCAGACCAGGGTTCAAAAGCAATGAAAGGTCCTTTATTCAAAGTTGACCATATAATGAGGTTTGGAAACTCTGCAAAACGAACTTTCAATCCCTTATCATGTTTACGAGAACGAAGGGCAATTGTTCTAGATTGCAATTCATCTAAGGTGACTGCATCAGTGCTGAAAAGATCATAGCTGAGGTCTAATTCTTTTTGACCTTCTAGCCATGGACTTCTATCTTGAAAATCAAGCATACCTGTTTCTGGGAAAGGACGTGGAACAGAGCAAGTCTCTTCTTTTTCAAACTCTAGATAATAATCTTCATAGACTTCATCATCAAGCAGAGGACAATTAAATCCTGGATGTCCACCAATAAAGTAAGGCATGACCTTGCTAATTTCTTTATTAAATATTTTGTATTGAGTCCGTACTGTCTTTCCAGTAAGGCTATAAGTGATTTCTAAGCGGAAATGATAAGGGTAGTTCTGATAGCTATTCTCATCGTCTTCAATTGCAAAAGTTACACTATTATCTGTCTGTTCAACTAATTCAAATTCTTTCTTACGAACCAAACCATGACGAGGAATCTTTCCTTTGATTTCTTGTCCATTATCATCTATATAAAGTGCTGTATCCTCTCTCAATGAACCACAAATGGGGAAGAGAACAGGAGCTTGTCCACTCCAATAAGTAGCATCTCCTTGCCACAAATACTCAACTCCCTCGGCATCTTTTATAGAAGAAAGAGCCCCACCAAAACTGTTAAATTCAACTCTTAATTGCTCTGATTTTAATTCAATTACCATTGTTTTCTCCGATTTCTTGATAGTTTATAAAAAACTAGGCTGTCACTCCTAATGGTATGACAACCTAGTTTCAACAATTTACATTTTATAGGAGCGCATTATTTTGCTTTTGCTGCGTACTCTTCGTTACGTTTGATCATTTGTTTTCTGTACCAAGCGAAGATACCGATATAGAATACAAGGAAGACTA
This sequence comes from Streptococcus mitis, assembly GCF_047464035.1. GTDB lineage: Bacteria > Bacillota > Bacilli > Lactobacillales > Streptococcaceae > Streptococcus > Streptococcus mitis_DX. The sequence continues at coordinate 143,722 of NZ_JASHCQ010000001.1, read as the reverse complement.
CAGCACCAAGGATTGCTTTGATATCACCAGTTGTAGTGTTACCAATTGTCCAACCAAGAAGTTTTTCGATTGGTCCTTCAAGAGTTGAGTGAGTGATCAATTGAGTTTGACTCACACCTGCTGGGAAGGCACCTACACCTTTAGCAAGTTCTGTTGCAAATGGTGCGATAAGTGTACCTGAAAGAAGGAAGAGTGGCAACAAGAGTGTTCCGAAGATAATCATACGGAGCAATTTACCACGTGTTACAACCAAGAGAGCTGGAGTAACACCCATAGCGATGATACCTGCAAGTGGCAAGATACCATTTCCGACTTTTGAAAGAAGCACTGCTTCAACCAACATGATTGGTGCAAGTACGTTAGCACAAGCCCAGATTTCAGCACGACCAGCGATGAAAGGCCAGTCAAGACCGATGTTGAATTTACGTCCTTGAAGACGTTTAGTAGCAACGTTTGTAATACCTTGTGAAAGTGGTTCTACGGCAGCGATGAACCATGAACCGATAAGTGAGAAGAGTTCCAAAGATACACCGGCAGTCAAACCAAGAGACAACCATCCTCTGATAACAAGACGCCATTTATCTGCATCTGCAACCCCTTCAATTGGATGTGGAGTTCCCATAATACCGATAACAATACCAAGAATGAAACCGATAAAGAATTTAGATCCCCAGAAACCGATTTTTTTGTTCAATTTAGCAGCATCAAAGTCATATTTATCAAGACCTGGGAAGAATTTTTCAAAAATCTTATCCAAAACCATGATAACTGGGTTCATCATGTAGTTCATGTGAGTTGATGTCATTGGTGATGAACTTGGTGCATTAAGAAGGTCATCAAATGTAGGTTTCATCAAGTCAGAGTTGATAATTTTCAACACACCAACAAGTACGATAGCTGCTGTAGCAATAAAGAGAGAAACCCCTTGGCTCACACCGTTGTTGTCTGCATACCATTTAATCAAAAGACCTGTGATAGACAAGTGCCAGATATCGAAGATATCAACGTCAAGTGTATCAGTTTTCTTCATAGCAAGCATTACTACGTTAACAATCAACATGATAAGCAAGAAGTAAAGTGTCCAAGCAGATCCCCAAGTGATTGTTGCAAGTGGTGCCCAACCAACGTCAGTGATACTCAATTGGATACCTGTGTTTTCAACGAATTTTGCAAGTGATGCTGAGAAAGCACCATTTAGCATACCGATGATGGCACCGATACCTGTAAGAGCGATGGCAAGTTTGATACCACCTTCAAGCGCTTTGGAGAATTTCACTCCAAAAAGTAAAGCCAATACTGTCAAAATAATTAACATGATGACAGGTCCACCCATATCTAAGATAGGTGTGAAAAATTCTTTGATTAGGCCAAAGATTGCATCCATAACAGTTCCTCCCTTTTTATGTTATATGAATGTTAACTAAATAAAGTATTTATTAGCTTAATCCGTGTTCTTTAATAGCTGCTTCAATGTTGTCAAATACTGGAGCACTCATAGCTGGGATACGGAATAAGATTGGTCCAGCTTCGATAACTGGAATACCTGGGTCAAAACCAAGGTCTGTAGCAGCAATTGGTGTAAAGATGTCATAACCTTTGATAAGATCTTCGTTAACGTCTTTTACCATGACTGCATCACAGTGAACATCAAAACCGCGGTTTGAAAGTTCTTCTTCAAGAGCACTTTTAATTTGGTGGCTTGAGTTAACACCTGCACCGCAGGCAGCAAGAATTTTAATCATATGGATTTCCTCCGATTTAATATTTTTAATAGACAAGATTAAGCAATTGCTTCAGCAATATAAGCATAGAGAGCTTCTGGTTCAGAAATTTTTGATAGGTCTTCAAGATGACTATTTCCAGTAAAGAAGTCCATCAACTGAGCAAGAATGTTCGTTTGACTTGAACTTGAGTTATTAATGATAAAGAAGAGCAAGGATACTTCTACTTCCTTATCTGGCGCTATCATATTGTGGAAAGTCACTGGTTTTTCTAATCGAACGACCACAACTTTTTCGGCTAGATTATGAACAATATCTGTGTGAGGAATAGCCACATTCGGCAAATCCTTACCCAAAAATTCCATATCTAGGCCAGTTGGAAATGACTTTTCACGCGTGATCAAGGCTTCACGATAAGTTGGAGTTACGATTTCTCGTTCTTCCAATAAAGTTGCTACCTGATCAAAGAGATGTTCTTGATTATCCGCTTCTAAGCAAAACACAAGGTTTTTGTCAAAGAAATGATCTAATCCCATAAGGTTTTCCCTTCTTTCCATTAACTTTATGCTATAAGTATAACACTATATGAAATCGTTGTCAATAATTTTTTGTTGTTTTTTGTCCTTTTTTCAATTATTTTGTTTATTTTTATATTTACAACCAAAAACAAACATTTAAAACAAACACTTTAAACGATTTAATCCTATTATAAATGCAAAAAAACAGGCCTATTTAAGCCTGTTTTACTATTGATTCTTATGTAAGTTTCCTGTGAACAAGAAAAACAATTATGATAACTTATTCTTCATCCATACTCAAGACGCTAAGGAAGGCTTCTTGTGGAACTTCTACTGATCCGATAGCTTTCATGCGTTTCTTACCAGCTTTTTGTTTTTCAAGGAGTTTGCGTTTACGAGAAACGTCACCACCGTAACACTTGGCAAGTACGTTCTTACGAAGGGCCTTGATATCAGTACGAGCGACAATCTTGTGTCCAATTGCTGCTTGGATAGGAACCTCAAATTGTTGACGAGGAATAATTTTCTTAAGTTTATCAACGATGAGTTTCCCACGTTCGTAGGCAAAGTCCTTGTGAACAATAAAGCTGAGGGCATCCACCTTGTCTCCGTTGAGAAGGATATCCATTTTCACTAGCTTAGATGGGCGGTACTCTGACAATTCATAGTCAAAGCTTGCATAACCGCGAGTTGAAGACTTAAGCTTATCAAAGAAGTCAAAGACGATTTCAGCCAGTGGAATTTGATAGATAACATTGACACGGTTATCATCGATATAATCCATAGTCACAAAGTCCCCACGCTTGCGCTGAGCTAGCTCCATCACTGCTCCGACGAACTCCTGTGGTACCATGATCTGCGCCTTAACATAAGGCTCTTCAATGGTCGCAATCTTAGTTGGGTCTGGAAACTCAGATGGGTTAGACACATCCATAGACTCACCGTCGGTCAAATTAACTTTGTAAATAACAGACGGAGCTGTCATGATGAGGTCAATATTGAACTCACGCTCTAAACGTTCCTGGATAACATCCATATGAAGAAGTCCAAGGAAACCACAACGGAAACCAAATCCAAGTGCCTGAGATGTTTCTGGTTCAAATTGGAGACTAGCATCATTCAGCTGCAATTTTTCAAGGGCTTCACGCAGGTCATTGTACTTGTTTGACTCGATAGGATAGAGACCCGCAAAGACCATAGGATTCATCTGTTTGTAACCATGTAATGGCTCTGCCGCAGGATTGGTTGCCAAGGTAACGGTATCACCCACACGAGTGTCTTGAACCGTCTTGATAGAAGCCGCAATATAACCAACGTCACCAGTCGCAAGGAAATCACGACCAACTGCTTTGGGAGTAAAAATACCAACTTCTGTCACATCAAAGGTCTTACCATTGCTCATAAGCTGAATCTTATCACCAGGTTTGACAACCCCATCCATGACACGAACTTGGAGGATAACCCCACGGTAAGCATCGTAAACAGAATCGAAAATCAAGGCCTTAAGTGGTGCCGTCACATCACCTGTTGGTGCTGGTACTTTTTCTACGATTTGCTCGAGGATTTCTTCAATCCCAATACCAGCCTTGGCAGAAGCCAAAACTGCTTCACTGGCATCCAAACCAATGACATCTTCAATCTCTGTACGCACGCGCTCAGGGTCTGCAGCCGGCAGGTCAATCTTGTTAATGACTGGCATGATTTCCAAATCATTATCCAAAGCCAAATAAACGTTGGCAAGGGTTTGAGCCTCAATCCCTTGAGCAGCATCAACTACCAAAATCGCTCCCTCACAGGCAGCGAGAGAACGTGAAACTTCATAGGTGAAGTCTACGTGCCCCGGCGTGTCAATCAAGTGGAAAATATAAGTTTCCCCATCTTTTGCAGTATAATTCAGCTCGATGGCATTTAACTTAATGGTAATCCCACGTTCCCGCTCTAAATCCATACTATCCAAAAGTTGAGCTTGCATTTCACGACTGGATACTGTCTCTGTCTTCTCCAAAATGCGGTCTGCCAGAGTCGATTTTCCATGGTCAATATGGGCGATAATAGAGAAGTTACGAATCTTCTCCTGTCGTTTTTTCAATTCTTCTAAGTTCATGATTCTCTTCCTTTCAGGGTATCTATTTATTATAAATTGTTTTTGACATTTTGACAAGACCATACCCTGCTAGGAGTACTAATCTTCAGCGACAAAGCCGTCATTTTCGATAAAGTGGTGTTCTGTCATTCCTTGGTCAGTAAAGACAATCCCATGAAGGACACCACCATAGACAGCTCCTCCGTCCATCCCAATCTTACCATCTTCTGTAGTCCAAAGCTCAGCTGTACCTCGGTCTTGCTTTAACAAACCATAAACCGGTGTATGACCAAAGACAATAGTTTTCCCAGTATGATTTTCTGCTTCGTGGAATGGTTTTCTAAGCCATACTTTCTTGTAATCTGTGGTTTCATGCCAGTCGCCCAAGGTTAAATCAATACCTGCGTGAACAAAGATATACTTATCTGTCTCTACCACAAATGGCATTTGACGAATAAATTCGACCAAGTCTGCCGCTTCGGTAGCAACACGCTTGGCATCCTCAACTCCATCAACTGGGGCATCCAAGGGACGACCTAGGATAGAGTTAATGGTTGTATCTCCACCATTGCGACGATAGTGGTCATAGCTTTCTTCTGGGTTATCTAGCCATGTCAAAAACATATACTCGTGGTTTCCTGACAAACAGATAGCCCCTTGATTATCGACCAAGTCCTTAACCATCTCTAGGACACGGCGACTATCTTCACCACGGTCAATCAAGTCCCCTAGAAAGAGCAACTTGGTCTGACCATCCCATGTTTTGAGAAGGTCTTCCAGCATCCCAGCTTTTCCGTGAACATCTCCAATAACATAATGGTCTGTCATCTTATTTCTCCCTGTTTCTCAACAATTCTCTGGCTTGCGTCAGGGCTGCTTCCGTCACATCATCACCTGCCAGCATCTTGGCAACTTCCTCAACTCGCTCTTCAACCGTCAAGAGACGAACAGTCGAAACCGTTGAATGCTCATTGCTAATCTTCTCAATAAAGAATTGATAATCCGCAATCGCAATCACTTGTGGCAAATGGGAAATAGCCAGAACCTGACCATGCTGACCAATCTTGTGAATCTTCTGTGCAATAGCCTGAGCTACACGGCCTGAAACTCCCGTATCCACCTCATCAAAGACAATGCTGGTCTTGCCTTCTTTACGTGAAAAGGCAGACTTTATGGCTAGCATGAGACGAGATAATTCCCCACCAGATGCAACCTTAACCAAGGGTTTAAAGTCTTCACCAGGGTTGGTTGAAATGTAAAACTCGACCATTTCATTTCCCTCACGACTGAATTTGCCCTTGCTAAAACGAACCTGAAACTGGGCTTTTTCCATATAAAGGTCTTGCAGTTCTTGCTTAATCTCAGCTTCGAGCTGCTGAGCCAAGTCATGACGAGCAGATGCAAGCTGACCTGCCAAGTCGACAAGATTGACTTCCAATTTTTTAAGCTCTGCTTCCATGTCCTCAGACGAAAGGTTATTACCTGTCAATAGATTGTATTCATCTGTAATTTTGGCAAAATAAAGCAAGACATCGTCTACAGTCCCACCATACTTACGAGTAATGGTATGAAGGAGGTCCAAACGATTCTCAACCTGCATGAGGCGATTGCCGTCAAAATCAAGGTCCTCAATAATAGCTTCCAGACGCTTGCTAATGTCTTCTAAGACATAGTAGGTCTCAGATAGTGAGCTTGAAATTTCACGATATTCCGGGTCATACTCTTCGACACTTTCCATGTCATTCATGGCTGAACGAACATTAGCTAGACTTGAAAAGTCTTCATTGTCCAACATACTGTAGGCATTGGTCAGCGTATCCGCAATATTTTTATGGTTAAGGAGTTTCTCTCTCTCTTGGTTAAGAGTCAGGTCTTCGCCAGCATGTAAGTTTGCCGCCTCAATCTCTGCCATTTGAAATTCCAACATTTCGATACGTGCCTTGTGTTCCTGTTGGTTTTTCTTGACTTCCAGAACCTGCTTACGCATTTTTCGATAAGCATCAAAACTCGTTTGATAGGTTTCTTTCAATTCCCAAAAAGCTACGTCCCCGAATTCATCCAACATCTGGATATGCAGTTGAGGACGCATTAACTCTTCTTGGTCATGCTGACCATGAATGTCCACAAGATGTTGCCCAATAGCACGCAAAACAGACAGATTGACCATCTGGCCATTGATACGGCTGATACTACGACCATTTTGCAAGATTTCTCGACGGATGATAATCTCATCACCCAATTCTAAACCTTGCTCATCGAAAATTTCCTGCAAAAGGCGACTATTTTCAACGGAGAATAGTCCCTCAATCTCTGCCTTTGGCGCACCATGACGAATAACATCTATCGTCGCACGAGCTCCCAACATCATATTCATGGCATCAATGATAATCGACTTCCCTGCACCCGTTTCACCAGTCAGGACAGTCATCCCTTTTTCAAAATTGAGGGAAATAGCCTCAATAATGGCAAAGTTTTTTATCGAAATTTCAAGTAACATATAGACCTACCAATTTTTTACTTGTTCAAAGATTTCCTCAGCTAGACTTTCACTTCTGGCAATGACTAAAATCGAGCTATCATCAGCCAAACAGCTAAAAATCTTGTCCGCAAAAGTCTCGGTTAACTGATCTTTTACAAAAGCCGTATTTCCTGGGATAACCTGGAGATTAATCATCTTGTCCATCAATTCAGCTGACTCAATATTGTCTTCAGCCAGTTGCAAACTTTTTACGATTGATTTTGGCAATTCGTAGACATATGTGTTATCTCTCAAAGGAATTTTGACAATACCTAGCTCTTTGATATCCCGTGATACCGTTGCCTGAGTGGCTGTGATTCCTGCCTCTTTCAAATGTTCTACAATTTCTTCTTGCGTGCCGATTTGATAATCTGTCACAAATCGTCTAATTTTTTCAAGTCTCTCTTTTTTATTCATTTTTAAATTGACTATGCGCCCTCTCTACTACTTCTTCAATATCAGCAAGAACCTGATTACTTGCTGACTCTTCTTTTTTCAAATACGCTAAAAACTCAATATTCCCATGACCACCTTGGATAGGAGAAAAGTCCAAACCAAGGACTGAAAAACCTTCCTCTACTGCCATTGTTGTAACAGATTCAAGGACATGTTGATGAACCTTGGAGTCTCGAATGATTCCATTTTTCCCAATCTGCTCACGGCCTGCCTCAAACTGGGGTTTAACCAAAGCCACGACCTGACCTTGATCTGCCAAGACACGGTGCAAGGCTGGCAGAATCAAACTTAGGGAAATGAAACTCACATCAATGCTGGCAAAGCTCGGTTCCTGATCGAAATCACTCTTTTCAGCATAGCGGAAATTAAACTGCTCCATGCTGACCACTCGTGGGTCTTGGCGTAATTTCCAAGCCAACTGATTGGTACCGACATCGACTGCAAAGACCAACTCGGCACCATTTTGCAACATAACATCGGTAAAGCCACCAGTAGAGGCCCCGATATCAATCGTGGTCGCACCATCTACTGACAAATCAAAGACCTGCAAGGCCTTCTCCAATTTCAAGCCACCACGACTAACATATTTGAGTTTCTCCCCCTTGAGTTTTAACTCAGTGTCATCGGAAATTTTCTCTCCTGGTTTATCAAAACGTTCTCCATTCAGGACTGCTACGACTAGACCAGCCATGACACCGCGCTTGGCTTGTTCTCGCGTTTCAAACAAGCCCTGTTTATAAGCTAGTACATCCACTCTTTCCTTAGCCATTGATTCTCAAACTTTCTACTACTCTTACAATCGATTCTATCTCAAAGGGAATCTGCTGGGCAATTTCTTCTAATTTGGCATTAGCTTGATCCAAGGTTTGGTTACAAAAGGCAATAGCCTCTTCCAAGCCCAACAAGGCAGGATAGGTTGATTTTTCTGCCTGTAGGTCCTTTTGTGGTGTCTTGCCGATTTCCTCAAAACTAGCTGTCACATCAAGCACATCGTCTCTGACTTGAAAGGCCAATCCAATCAATTCACCAACAGTTTTCAGTTTTGCTTGTATTTCAGGAGCCAATTCAGCTATAATAGCAGCTGCCTGGAAGGGATAGGCTAGTAGTTTCCCAGTCTTATTGGCATGAATGGTCTGGAGTTCTTCCAAAGACAAATGCTGGTGTTCGCCTTCCATGTCCAAAACCTGCCCTGCTACCATGCCCAGACTACCTGACGCTAGGGATAAGTTGGCAATCAAGTCTACCTTAATCTGACTTGGCAAACCTGCCTGCGCTATCAAGGCGTAAGGATCTAGGAATAAAGCATCTCCAGCCAAAATTGCCATAGCTTCACCAAATTTCTTGTGGTTGGTCAAGTGTCCCCGACGGTAATCATCATCATCCATAGCTGGAAGATCATCGTGAATCAAGCTCCCTGTATGAATCATTTCCAAGGCCGCAGCCACCTGCGCATGTGCTGGTTTAATAGCGACCTGCAAGGCTTCCAGAACTTCTAACAAGAGAAAAGGTCGAATACGCTTGCCACCAGCATGAATGGAATAGAGAACAGATTCCCGTAAGCTAAAAGCAAATTGCTGATCCCCATAGAAATTTTCCAAGGCTGACTCAACAAGTGCTAATTTTTCTTGTTTGTTCATTCAAAATCACTTTCTGTTCCGTCTTCTTGCATAACCTTAACCAAAGTTTTTTCAGCCTTGTCCAAGGTAGCTTGAAGTTCTTTTGATAAGAGCATGCCTTTTTGAAAGGCCGCAATCGCATCTTCCAAAGCAATTTCACCATTTTCCAAACTTTGGACAATGGTCTCCAGTTCTGCTAGATTTTCCTCAAATTTCTTTTGTTTTGACATCTTTAACCTCTAATTCTACTTGACCATCTCGCATCAAAAGCGTCACTTGGTCATTTTTCTTCAAGTTCTTAACCGAATCGACAACGGACTCTTCTTTTTTGACAATAGCATAACCACGCGCCACGATTCGACTGGTATCTAACATCAGTAGGGCTTCTGAAAGTCTTTTGACTTCAGCAACCTTGGCATCATAAACCAGCGCCATTTGGCTACGGACGAGCTTGTCCAACTGGCCTAGACGATCGTGATAACGTTGGATTTTGGTAACGGGTGATAATTGTACCAGTCGATGCGTCCTTGCTTGGACGACTTGTTTGTTATCAGAAATCCGTGTACGTAAACTTTGTTTTAAGCGCAATTGCAGTTGATCCAAGCGTTGCAAATAGCCATCATACAAGCGCTCTGGCTGTCTAAAGATGACTGACTGACTACATTTTTTCAAAGATTCTTGTTTCTTCGATAGGACATTTCGGACTGCCGTAGCCATCCGTTTTTCCTGATTTTGCAAATGAGCCAATACATCCAACTTGGGCACAGGTGTTGCCAGTTCAGCAGCAGCCGTTGGCGTTGCAGCTCGTCGATCTGCCACAAAATCTGCCAAGGTCACATCCGTCTCATGCCCCACACTAGAGATAACTGGTAAACGAGATTCAAAAATCGCTCGTACCACAATCTCTTCGTTAAAGGCCCAAAGGTCCTCGATAGAACCTCCACCACGACCAATAATCAGCAAATCCAAATCGTCCCGTTGATTAGCACGCGCAATATTGCAAGCAATTTCCTCCGCAGAACCTTCACCTTGAACCTTAGTTGGATAAAGTAAGATATCGACACCTGGAAATCGCCTGCTGACGGTCGTGATAATATCTCGAATAACGGCTCCACTGCGACTGGTTACTACACCAATTCTCTTAGAAAATTGAGGCAGAGGTTGCTTGAAGCGTTCTTGAAACAGGCCTTCTTCTGTCAATTTTTTCTTGAGTTGTTCAAACTGAATCGCAAGCGCCCCAACCCCATCAGGCTCTGCCTTTTCAATGATAATGGAGTAGCTACCACTTGGTTCGTAAACCTGTACACGCCCAATCACATTGATTTTCATTCCTTCTTCCAGATCGAAACCTAATTTCTGATAAATCCCAGACCAGATGGTCGCTTGAATAACGGCATGGTCATCTTTCAGGGAGAAGTATTGGTGAGTAGGTCGTTTACGAAAGTTGGAAACTTGACCAGTTAAATAGACCCGTTCCAAGTAAGGGTCTTTATCGAATTTCATTTTCAGATACTTAGTCAAAGTTGTTACCGATAAATACTTTTCCATCTCCACCTACTATTCATTTTTTTGCTCTTTCATGGGTATTATTATACCAAAAATATGCCTAAAAATCTCCATTTATGTACCATTATGAGGGAAAAATAGAAAAAGGAGGCAAGGCCTCCACGTCTGATTATTTGCTGTTTCGAGCTTCTTCCAAAATCTTTGCAATCTTGGTCGTCAACAGGTCAATAGCAACTGTATTGCTGACTCCCTCAGGAATGACGATATCAGCATAACGCTTGGTTGGCTCGATAAACTGATGATACATAGGTTTAACTACACCTAAGTACTGGTCAATGACGCTATCAAGGCTACGGCCACGCTCTTCCATATCACGCTTGATACGACGAATAATGCGCACATCATCATCCGTATCCACAAAAATCTTGATATCCATCAAATCGCGCAGACGCTTGTCCTCCAAGACCAAAATCCCCTCAACGATAAAGACATCTTGAGGCTCTTGACGATAGGTTTTGCTGCTTCGTGTATGCTCTGTATAGTCATAAGTCGGAATGTCCACCGGACGCCCTGCCAACAACTCCTTAATCTGCTCGATCATCAAGTCTGTATCAAAGGCAAAAGGATGGTCATAGTTGGTTTTGACACGCTCTTCAAAGGTCAAATGAGACTGATCCTTGTAGTATGAATCATGTTCAATCATGGAAATCTTTTCATCAGGGAAGTGCGATAAAATGGCTCTTGAAACACTGGTCTTACCACCACCAGAACCACCTGTAACCCCGATAATGATTGGTCTATTTTGCATGCTATCCTCCGTTTTTTTATCCGTGGTCTATTCTATCACATTTTTTCCAAAATTTATAGTCTGATTTGAATAGTCTATGAGGAAGAATTACATTCCCAAACCTCAGTTAGACTAGCTAAAAACCTTCCTTGGCTTATATAGATTATCTTGTTTCTCTAGAATGGCTAACAATGTATCACCTTCAAAGGCAGCTAATTCTTGTTCTGTTTGTTCGAGCTCTATAAAACGACCAAAGCGTACTTCTGTAGCCTCTTCTGGAGTTAGTAAAACTTTGACAAGGTCGCCTGTCCCAATCTCTAGAGGATGGAGAAAGTCTAATTGACCAGCCTCCACTTTTTCAGCAATTTCTTCCAAGGTAAGAGCATCTTCTAGTTGCAAACCAGCTGCACTAGTACGAGTTAACTGAGACATATGGGCCGCATAACCCAATTTTTCTCCTAAGTCAACAGACAAGGTACGAATATAAGTTCCCTTACTGCATTTCACACGAAAAGTAAAGCGTGCAAGATGACCCTCATAAGAAATTGGACTTGTTCGTTCAAATTGATAAATGGTCACCTGACGTTCTGGACGTTCTACTTCTTGGCCAGCACGCGCATACTCATAAAGCTTACGACCATTGACCTTGACAGCCGAATACATAGGTGGAATCTGAGTAATAGGTCCTGTCAGACTGGCGATTGCTTCATCAACAAGCTTTTCATCCAAGGGCGATAAAACAGGTGTCTCTGCGACCACTTCTCCACTGGCATCCTCAGTCGTCGTGGAATAGCCCAGAGTGATTTCCCCCTTATAGACCTTGCCCTCGTCCTGCATAAACTCGACCATGCGTGTCGCCTTGCCAACCGCAATGGGCAAAACACCCACCACATCCGGATCCAAGGTCCCACCATGACCAATCTTCTTAGTTTCCAAAATCTTACGCAGTTTAAAAACCGCATCATGCGAGGTCATCCCCGCTTCTTTTTTTAAGTTGATAATACCGTTCATATTTGCTTTCTCACTCCCCCTTCAGTGCTTCAAACTTCGCTTTCATGGTTGGATTTTTACGTGTCAATTTCTTGACAGAGACATCTTCCAGCTTATTATTAGCCAGACGGAGTTGGTTTTCAGATGTTGTCAGGAATTTCTTAACCTCTTCCATGCGTTTGATGGCCTTGTCGATTTCATCAATAGCTTTGCCAAAGTTAGTCGAAGCTGAGTTATAGTTCTTAGCAAAGGCCTGTTTAAAGGCATCCAAGTCTTCTTCAAAATGAGTAATGTCGATATTTTGCTCACGTACCAAAGCCAACTCCTGCTTATATTTAAGAGAGTTAAGCGCAGCATTACGCAAGAGCCCAATCAACTGGATAAAGAATTGAGGACGAACCACATACATCTTTTCATACTCGTGGCTGACATCAACAATCCCCGTATTAAAGTAGTCATTATCGGCCTCAAGCATAGTCACCAAAACCGCATATTCACAGTTCTTCTCCCGACGGTCCTTGTCCAATTCCTTGTAAAAATCTGCATTCTTGTGCTTCTTCTCTGTTCCGTCCGCTTCATTTTTCATCTCAAACATGATGGAAATGATTTCGACTCCATTTTCATCACTCTCACGGAAGATAAAGTCACCCTTAGACCCACGCGCAGAGACCTTGTTATCCTTCTCAAAGTAAGCATTTGGAAAGGCAAAACTGCGTACCTTATTAAACTCACTCTCTGCATACTGTTCCAGACTTTCCCCAATCGCTTTTGTAGATTGTTGGGCTTTGAAATTCTTATAAAATTCGACTTGTTCACTGGCTGCTTTGAGCTGTGCTTCATAGTTTTGTTTAACAGAAGCAAGAGATAGTTCGTTTTCTTTTTCTTGCAAGAGAAGCTGATTTTTAACCTGGTCTCGTTCTTTTTCTAGGTCAGAAAGGGTCTTCTGTAGTTGATTTTCATGTTCCAAACGCAAGGTGGCCAATTGGTTTTCCAAGGCCTGCACTTCCTTGTCCTTTGCTAATAAGACCTGATAGCTTGTCTGTTCAATCTCTTTCTTGGCTAATTCTTTTTCTGTATCAAAGTTTTGGATTTGACTCTGTAATTGCGCAATTTCTTGGTCTTTTTGAGCTAGTTTAGTCTGTTGCTCATTCATGGCCTTTTGCTCAGCCAAGGCCAGTTCCTGCTTCATGCGATTGTGCAGTTCCTTATCAAACTCTGCTGTTCTCACTTGGGATAAAAGCTCAGCATACTGGCTTTCATTTACTGTAAAGACTTCCCCACAGTTGGGGCATTTGATTTCGTTCATATCGTTCCTCTTCCTAGACTTCTGTAACCATTATATCATGCCTGAGGGAAAATCAAAAACAGTGAGTCGAAACCCCACTGTTTATCTTCTTTTTCTTTAAATTTTTTCCAAGGCTAAGCGCAAGTCTTCAATCAAATCTTCTACATTTTCAAGACCGATTGACAAGCGGATTTGGTTTGGTGTAACTCCTGCTGCTTCTAGGTCTTTTTCTGACAATTGACCGTGAGTGGTTGTTGCTGGATGGACAACAAGCGATTTAGCATCTGCCACGTTTGCTAGGTCAGAAAAGATTTCCAAATTATCAATGACCTTGCGAGCTTCTGCCTCCCCACCTTTGACATGGAAGGTAAAGATTGAGCCCACACCTTTTGGCAAGTATTTCTCAGCCAAAGCATGGTAAGGACTATCTGCCAATTTTGGATAGTTAACTTTTTCTACCTTAGGATGGTTGACAAGGAAATCAACAATTTTCTCAGCATTTTGTACATGACGTTCCACACGAAGTGAAAGGGTTTCAAGTCCTTGGAGCAAGAGGAAGGCATTAAATGGTGACAAGGCTGCACCTGTATCACGGAGCAATTGAACACGAACAGCGATAATAAAGGCTGCTGCACCCACATCACGAGTATAGCTCAAATTATGGTAACTTGGATCTTCCTCAACAAATTGAGGGAATTTCCCTGAAGCTGCCCAGTCAAAACGACCGCTATCGACAATCACTCCACCAATAGTCGTACCATGCCCACCGATAAACTTAGTCGCAGAGTGAATAGCAATATCTACACCGTGAGTGAAGACGTTAATCAAATAAGGTGTAGCAAAGGTATTGTCCGAAACTAGTGGAATCTGGTGTTTATGCGCAATCTCAGCCAATTTTTCCAAGTCAGGAATGTTTATCAAGGGATTCCCCAAGGTTTCAATCAAGACAAGCTTGGTATTGTCATTGATAGCGGCTTCCACTTCCTCCAAATTATCCACATCGACAAAGGTTGTTGTGATCCCATAACGAGGAAGGGTTTCCTTCAAGAGATTGAAGGTTCCACCGTAAATAGTTGATGCTGCTACAACATGGTCACCAGCATGGGCAAGTGCCAAAATCGTATAAGTCACTGCGGCCATACCTGATGCTGTTGCAAGAGCTCCGACACCACCTTCGAGAGCTGCAATTCTTTCTTCAAAAGCAGCCGTTGTAGGATTTGTAATACGAGTATAGATATTACCTGGTTTTCTCAAGGCAAACAAATCCGCACCTTCCTGCGTATCATCAAAAACAAAGGATGTTGTTTGATAAATCGGAACTGCACGAGACTTGGTAGCTGGATCCACAACTTGACCAGCATGTAGTTGCAAAGTTTCAAATTTAAAATCACGAGTCATAAAACGACCTCCAAATAGTTTGATTAAGGATATTGTAGCACCTTAAGTTATAGTTTACAAATATCAGTTTTCTATATTTTGATATAAGAAATAGCTATTACTCTATTTTAAAAACGAAAAAAGCACGACTCAATCGTGCTCATTTTCTTAATCTACATAAGTATCTTCGTTTTTATTGAGGAAGGCATATGGAAGACCCATCAAGAGACCACCACCAATGAAGTTTCCAATGAAGGTTACACCCCAGTGGCGAAGCATATTCCCAACACCGAAGTTAGCAATTGAATCAGCAGCAACACTGAATTTTACAATTGCGAAAGAAGCAAAGTTCGCAGCAATGTGCTCGTTTGTTAAGAATACAAACATGTAAATCGCTGACAACACAAGCCAAAGTTTAGCACCGCCATCTTTGACCAAAACAAATGAAAGAATCGCAATATTTACGAAAATATTTGCCAAAATCGCCTCAAGCAAGATTAATTCATTTGAACGGCCTAACTTCATCTCAACAACACCTGAAATGAAACTATCGTGAGTCAGATGTGCATAAGCTGCTGAGTGGGCAAAGCCCCAACCTGCTATCAAAGCCCCGATAAGGTTGAACAGGGTACAATAAAGTAAAATCTCAGCTGTCTTTCTCCAAGAGATTTTTTTCAAGAAACTACCAGCAGTCAAGAACATCATGTTTGATGTTACCAACTCGGCATTCAAGAAAACAATGTAGGCCAAGCCCCAAGCAAAGACAAATGGGAAGAGGAAACGTCCACTACCTGGTGCAATTTTATTAATCAAGTCAGCCCCAACTGCACCAGCAGCTGTACTGAAGGTTAAAAATGCACCTGCGAACATAGAACGAATCGCATACTTAAATTTGCTTTGACTATAAAGACTTTCCTTCTTCTTGCAAGCAAATTCAATCTTTGAGATAAATTCTGAAGAAACCATAATAAACTCCTAAAAATTTTTTACATGATAATTATATCACAAACTTTAGAATTAAGGAAGCGTTTTCTGTATTTCATAACAGTATATTTTGAAACTCAATCTATAAAAATCAGTAAAACCTAAGATTTTACTGATTTATCTTTAATAACGTTGTTTATATGGTTGATTGAAAGCTGTTAGAATTTCTTCAGGTGTTTGTGAATAATCTTTTGTATCTTTCAAGTCACCTTTTACGATAATACGTTCTGTCGCATCATAGTCAACACAGGTTACAAGTGTGATTTCATCAACTCCACTACGGTCATCAATCTCATCGACGCGATCTGGAGTCACATGCTTGACCTCATGAATGACATAAGTATAAACCTTATCCTTATCGGTTAGATAAATTTTCATTCCATTTTTAGCACGTGATAATGGAGAAAAGAGCATTTGGCTGGCATTTTCCGCCGTGAAGATGTGATGGCTCGCAAGTGAATAGTTTCCTTTCCCCATCACTTGATCACGCTTCATTGTACCAGCTCCATAGAAGAGATTGACATTATCAAGCCCCTTAAAAATAGGCAAGTTAATTTCTACCTCAGGAATAGCAATTCCACCAATAACTGGCAATTTTTGCGAATCCCATTGTGAGGATAAGACAGCTTCTGACGAGATGGCTTTTACGGAATCAAAGTCAAAATTCCCTTCTGTATCTTGATTTTCTTCCAATTTTTCTTTTGATACCTGGCTGACTTGGTATTTATTGGTATTCCAAACCATGAACATATCACGAATTTTTGAATTGAAAATCAAAGCTATTGACAAGATGATTAAGAATCCTGCCAAGATATTGATTAGTAAATTTTTACGATTTATTTTCTTTTTATTCTTTTTATGAGACATTATGCTTCACCTTCTGTTTCGTTTTCTGTCCCAACTTCTTCTTTTTCTGCAGCTGCAACCGTAGTAAAGGTTACAATTTTAGCATCTTGGTCCAGGCGCATCACTTTAACTCCCATAGTTGAGCGACCTGTTTGTGAAATATTGGTAACGTTGGTTCGAATCATGACACCTGTATCAGTGATAATCATCAAATCTTCATCACCTTTTACTGTCATAAGACCAGCAAGAGAACCGTTCTTTTCTGTAATCTTAGCGGTTTGCATCCCTTTACCACCACGACCTTTAGTTGGATATTCGGTCGCAACTGTGCGCTTACCATAGCCCTTTTCTGTGATGATAAGAACCTCGTCCTGGTCTGTAATCACACTAGCACCAACAACTGTGTCTCCGTCACGAAGGTTAACACCTTTCACACCAGTGGCGATACGACTCATACCACGAACGGCTGATTGATTAAAGCGAATTGAATAACCAAACTTGGTACCAATGATAATGTCCGTATCCTCTTCTGTCAGTAAGACATTAATCAACTCATCTTCATCCTTGAGGTTAAGTGCTTTAAGTCCATTCTGACGGATATTAGCAAATTCCTTAACGCTGGTTCTCTTCACAATACCATGACGGGTTGTGAAGAAGAGGTAAGCATCATCACTACGTTCAGACTCAACATTGATGATGGTTTGAATACTTTCGCCTTCATCCAATTTCAAAAGATTGACAATTGGCAATCCCTTAGCAGTACGGCCATACTCAGGAATTTCATATCCTTTCAGGCGATAGACGCGTCCTTTATTTGTGAAGAAGAGCAGGTGATCATGAGTGCTAGTCGACACTAACTCACGAACAAAATCGTCATCCTTAACACCAGTTCCTTGAACACCACGTCCACCACGTTTTTGAGCGGTAAACTCAGCTTGGTCCAGACGTTTGATGTATCCTTTGTTAGAAAGAGTGATCAAGACATCAGCTTCTTCAATTAGATCCTCATCTTCAAGACTCAAGACTTCACCAACCATCAATTCAGTACGACGTTGGTCGCCAAACTTACGCTTGACTTCATCTAATTCATCCTTGATAATTTGAGAAACACGTTCTGGCTTAGCTAGAATATCTGCTAAATCTGCAATCAGAGCCAACAAGTCATCATACTCAGACTGAATCTTATCGCGTTCCAATCCTGTCAAACGACGAAGACGCATATCAAGGATGGCTTGACTTTGACGCTCAGAAAGCTTAAACTTACTCATCAACTCGGCTTGTGCTTCCGCATCCGTTTCACTAGCACGGATGATGCGGATCACTTCGTCGATATGGTCTAATGCAATCAAGAGACCTTCTAAAATATGAGCACGCGCTTCTGCTTTTTCCTTATCAAAACGAGTACGACGAACAACCACCTCTTTTTGGTGCTCAATATAAGCATCCAAAATCTGACGAAGAGACAAAATCTTGGGTACACCATTTTGGATAGCAAGCATATTAAAACCAAAGTTGGTTTGCATCTGGGTCATCTTGAAGAGGTTATTGAGAATAACATTGGCCGAGGCATCACGTTTGACCTCGATTACGAAACGAACCCCTTCGCGGTTTGACTCATCACGTACTGCTGTGATGCCCTCAATACGTTTTTCCTGAACCAAACGAACAATATGCTCATGCACCTTGGTTTTATTGACCATATAAGGAAATTCTGTTACAATAATACGCTCACGGCCAGTCTTAGTTTCTTCAATTTCAGTACGTGAACGAAGGACAATAGATCCTTTACCTGTTTCATAAGCCTTATGAATACCTGATTTCCCCATAACAAGAGCACCAGTTGGAAAATCTGGCCCAGGCAAGACTTCCATCAAGTCCTTAGTGGTCACTTCAGGATTGTCCATGACCAACTTCACAGCATCAATAGTTTCACCCAGGTTATGAGGTGGAATATTGGTTGCCATCCCAACAGCAATACCAGTTGCTCCATTAACCAAAAGATTAGGAAAGCGTGCTGGCAAGACCAAGGGTTCACGTTCATTGGCATCATAGTTATCAACGAAGTCAACAGTATTTTTATTGATATCACGAAGCATCTCTAGAGCAATCTTGCTCATACGTGCCTCAGTGTAACGCTGGGCGGCAGCACCGTCTCCATCCATAGAACCAAAGTTTCCATGTCCATCGACAAGCATGTATCGGTAACTCCACCATTGAGCCATACGGACCATGGCTTCATAGATAGAGGAATCCCCGTGTGGGTGATATTTACCCATGACATCCCCTGTAATACGAGCAGATTTTTTATGAGGTTTGTCTGGAGTAACACCCAATTCATTCATTCCATAGAGAATCCGACGGTGAACAGGTTTTAAGCCATCTCGAACATCAGGAAGGGCCCGCGCTACGATAACACTCATGGCGTAGTCGATAAAGCTCGTCTTCATCTCCTTTGTCAGATTGACATTCACTAAATTTCTATCCTGCATTAATAAATGCCTCATTTCACTATTAGTAATTAACTATATTATACCATAATGTCCGCCATATTTCAGGTATCTAAAATCGCTAAAACGTTTACATCAAGAACTGCAAGGCATATCCGTGACAAAGCTTTTCAAAAGTGATAAAATTGAAATAACTGGGGAAATCCCTGAATAAAATTAAGGAGATGTTTAGAATAATGACTTCAACTAAACAACACAAAAAAGTTATCCTTGTCGGTGATGGTGCTGTAGGTTCTTCTTACGCTTTTGCACTTGTTAACCAAGGAATTGCACAAGAGCTTGGAATTATCGAAATTCCACAATTGCATGAAAAAGCTGTTGGTGATGCGCTTGACCTTAGTCACGCCCTTGCCTTCACTTCACCTAAAAAAATCTATGCAGCTCAATACTCTGACTGTGCAGACGCTGACCTTGTTGTAATCACTGCAGGTGCACCTCAAAAACCAGGTGAAACTCGTCTTGACCTTGTAGGTAAAAACCTTGCTATCAACAAATCAATTGTAACTCAAGTTGTTGAATCAGGTTTCAAAGGTATCTTCCTTGTTGCTGCTAACCCAGTTGACGTCTTGACTTACTCAACTTGGAAATTCTCTGGATTCCCTAAAGAACGCGTTATCGGTTCAGGTACTTCACTTGACTCAGCTCGTTTCCGTCAAGCACTTGCTGAAAAATTGGATGTTGATGCTCGTTCAGTGCACGCCTACATTATGGGTGAACACGGTGACTCTGAGTTCGCTGTTTGGTCACACGCTAACATCGCTGGTGTAAACCTTGAAGAATTCCTTAAAGACACTCAAAATGTTCAAGAAGCTGAATTGATTGAATTGTTCGAAGGTGTTCGTGATGCTGCCTACACAATCATCAACAAAAAAGGTGCAACATACTACGGTATCGCAGTAGCTCTTGCTCGTATCACTAAAGCTATCCTTGACGATGAAAACGCAGTACTTCCACTTTCAGTATTCCAAGAAGGTCAATACGGAGTTAAAAACGTCTTTATCGGTCAACCAGCTGTTGTTGGTGCACACGGTATTGTTCGTCCAGTAAACATCCCATTGAACGACGCAGAAACTCAAAAAATGCAAGCATCTGCAAATGAATTGCAAGCTATCATTGACGAAGCATGGAAAAACCCAGAATTCCAAGCTGCTTCTAAAAACTAATTTAGATAGAAAAAACTCCTTGAGTCATCAGGGAGTTTTTTTTATTTGTTTCTAAACTAAACCTTTTATGAAAGTTGCATGAAGGAAATAAGATCTCAATAAAACTATCATGACACGAGTATTGAATAAAGACATTAAGACACCACATCAAATCAACACTCACATTATTAAAAGTATGAAGCAATCAGCACTTTATACTATCTCATTAAATCGAAAGCAAAAAGTTTTGCCCCCTTTTTACCCCCTGGCACAAAAAAAGACCTATCATACAGGCTAGAAAGCTCGATATGATAGGCTTTTTTTATTTTAATTAACGTACTGTACGGATACGCATTGTGTTTGTACGTACAGCTTCTCCAACTGGTACACCAGCTACGATAACGATATCGTCACCAGATTGTACAAGACCTGCTTCAACTGCTTTACGTTCAGCAATTTCAAACATATCGTCAGTTGATGATGGAGCATCTGTCAACATTGGGATAACACCCCAGTTCAACATCAAACCACGTTCTGTCAATTCGTCGAATGTCAATGCCAAGATGTCAGCATTTGGACGGTATTTAGAAATCAAACGTGCAGTGTGACCTGTCTTAGTAAGAGTTACAATCAATTTAATGTCCATTGAGTTAGTAGCATCTTTAACAGCTGAAGCCATTACTTCTGTCTTAGAGTTACGTTCAAATGAATCTGAGTTCAAACGACCGTATTCGTTAAGAAGAGTTTGAGCGTTCTTGTCGATTGTAGCCATTGTAGTTACTGACTCAAGAGGGTATTTACCGTTTGCAGACTCACCTGAAAGCATTGTAGCGTCAGTTCCATCGATAACAGCGTTGAATACGTCTGATACTTCTGAACGAGTTGCACGTGGTTTTTCAGTCATTGTTTCAAGCATGTTTGTTGCAGTGATAACAACTTTACCTGCAGCGTTGACTTTAGTGATAATCATTTTTTGGTAAACTGGAACCATTTCGAATGGTACTTCGATACCCATGTCACCACGAGCGATCATGATACCATCAGCAGCTTCGATGATTTCATCCAAGTTATCGATACCTTGTTGGTTTTCGATTTTAGCGAACAATTGAACATGTCCGTTTCCAGTTTCTTTACAGATTGCACGAACTTCGTTCACGTCTTTTGCAGTACGTACGAATGAAATCGCGATGAAGTTGATACCTTGTTCAAGACCAAAGCGGATATCATCGTTATCACGTTCAGCAAGAGCTGGGAAAGGAATTTTAGTGTTAGGGATATTAACACCTTTTTGTTTAGCAATTACGCCATCGTTTTCAACTTCAACTTCGAATTCACGAGTTGCGTCATCTTTAGCAACCACACGAAGTCCAAGTTTACCATCGTCAACCAAAACTTGACGACCAACTTCAACATCATCATAGATATCAAGAGCACCAGCAACGTTCAATGCAATCACATCACGAGTTGATTTGATTCCTTGTTTAGTCGCAACACGGATTTTTTCACCAGTTGTGTAAGAGTACTCTTTTGCATCTCCTTCAAACAATTCTGTACGGATTTCTGGTCCTTTTGTATCAAGAAGGAAACCAACTTTTTTACCTGCAAGTTTTTCTGCAAGTTTAACAGTTGCCATACGCTCACCTTGTTCTTGGTGGTCACCGTGTGAGAAGTTGAAACGGAATGTGTTAGCACCAGCTTCAATCAATTTAGCAATGTTTTTAGCTGAAGCTTCAACATCAAGTTTTTCACCCCAGTATCCGTCCTCACCAAATTTTTTACCACCACGGATTTCTACCGCAGGTCCCAAAGTTGCAACGATTTTTACACGTTTGTTCATGATTTTTGTGACTCCTTTATATATATGACCTTTTTGGTCTTATTAACTAAATTATAAATTATGACAAGCTCTTATTCAAGCTAGATAGCTCAAGGTCAGCCTTATGTGGGTTGTTAACCACAATCTTACCATCTGCAGTCAAGCTAAACAATGCTCCTTCTTCTGCAGTTCCAAGAATTGGGTTTTCAACCATTTTCTCATTACGGATACCAACCGCAACACCACCGATACCTTCTTTAAGAAGTTTAACAGCATGGGCACCCATACGTGACGCCAATACACGGTCACGCGCAGTTGGAGAACCACCACGTTGGATATGTCCAAGTTCTGTTACACGAAGGTCGCTTGTATCTCCAGCTTCTTTTAGTTTTTGACCAAATTCAGCCGCTGACATCACACCTTCTGCCAAGACGATGATGTTGTGTTTTTTACCACACTCATAGCCACATTTAATGCTTTCTACGATATCTTCAATCTTGAATCCTTCTTCAGGAATGATGATTTCGTCAGCACCAGTTGCGATACCTGCCCAAAGAGCGATATCACCTGCGTTACGTCCCATAACTTCGATAACAAAAGTACGACGGTGACTTGATGATGTATCACGAATCTTATCGATAGCATCCATAGCAGTCGTAACCGCTGTATCAAAACCGATTGTAAAGTCAGTACCAACGATATCGTTATCGATTGTACCTGGAAGACCGATAGCTGGGAAGCCATGCTCAGTCAAACGCATAGCACCGTGGTAAGATCCGTCACCACCGATAACAACTACACCTTCAATCCCGTGTTTTTTCAATTGCTCAATCCCTTTAAGTTGCCCTTCAAGTTGAGCGAACTCTGGGTAGCGAGCTGAGTGAAGGAAAGTACCACCACGAGAAATGATGTCCCCTACTGAAGCTGCATCTAGG
Source organism: Streptococcus mitis (assembly GCF_047464035.1). Classification (GTDB taxonomy): domain Bacteria; phylum Bacillota; class Bacilli; order Lactobacillales; family Streptococcaceae; genus Streptococcus; species Streptococcus mitis_DX. The sequence continues at coordinate 120,635 of NZ_JASHCQ010000001.1, read as the reverse complement.
GGATGAATTTCACCGGCAACCATACCAGCATATCCATCATAGATACCAAACACTTCCATTCCTTCTGAAATTGCTTGACGAACAACTGCGCGGATGGCAGCGTTCATACCAGGGGCGTCTCCACCACTAGTCAAAACAGCAATACGTTTCATATTGGTTATGCTCCTTTTTCTTTTAACATTCTTACTGATTATACCACATTTACGTTGAAAATTCTTCTATTTTCCGTAATTTTAGCGATAAATCGTTTTCATAACTATTCCATTCAATTTCGCTTCTAATTCAGTGGATTTAGCTACAAAATGGTTGGGAGAAACAATTGTTCTTTGTTCCTCTTCATACCTGATGATGACTGGGATTGGGCCTTTATATTGGTCTAAAATACGTGACATTTCTTGATCCGAATCATGATTTTTCATCTGAATCCAAAAGCGCTCAGCAACTGCTTCTCTTATTTCTTGTGCAATCATTTGCAGACGGCCATCACGTGACTGGATTTTTCCTTTTATATAGTAGAAGGCTCCCTCTTTTATTTCCTGCCCAACCTGTCGATATAAGTCTGAAAAGAGAGTGACATCCAATTTTTTCTTACTATCATCTACCTGTAAGAAAGCCATGTTTTCGCCCTTTTTGGTACGAATTACTTTTATTTTCTGAACTTCAACCAAAATAATAGCGTAACTATTTTCTGACAAATTCCCAATTGGTGTAATCTGGTAAATAGCTTTACTTGCGATAGTTTGTAGGGGATGTTTGCTGACACCTATCCCTAAAAGCTCTTGTTCCATATAGAATTTTTCTTGTTCCGTCCAATCTTCCGATTCCTGCCAACTATAAATAGTATCTCCAAACAAACTTCCTAACTCTTTTACAAATTCAAATAGATTAACTAAATTATTGAATACTTTTTGACGATTTTTTTCAAATGAATCGAAAAGACCAACTTTTACCAAAGGTTCTAGCAGAGGAAGTTTCAGATAATTCTCAGGTAATTTAGCTATAAAATCTTCAATGTTGGAATAGGGTCTATTTTCAAGAATCAATAGAGCCAAATCCTTGCTGACTCCCTTAATCGATTTCAATCCTAGATAGATGGACTTGTTGGCAATTTTATCGTGATAGGGAATGGTGTTGATAGACAGAGGCGCCACTTCAAAGCCTGCTTCAAGTGCATCTATTAAGTAATCACTGTTGGCAGAATTCAACATAACCTGATAAAAAATGGCTGGATAATGCGTTTTGAAATAAGCCAACTGGAAGGCCAAGGCTGAGTATGCATAGGCATGAGATCTATTAAATCCATAACCTGCAAACTTCTCCATGACATCAAAGACCTGCTCTGCCTTTTCCGCAGTATGACCAGCATCTAATGAACCTTGAATAAAAGAGGCCCTCATCTCATGCATGGCAGAGGCATCCTTTTTCCCCATAGCCCGACGCAAAATATCGGCTTTCCCGAGACTAAATCCAGCAAACCGCTGAGCTACCTGCATAACCTGCTCCTGATAGAGCATGATACCATAGGTTGGAGCCAAAATATCCTCCAGTACTGGATCCAGAACAGTCACTTCTTCCTGCCCATGCTTTCTTGCCACAAAATTATTGATATAGTCACTAGCACCCGGTCGATTTAGAGAAGTAGTTGCTACGACATCCTCAAAACAGACTGGTTGCACACGTTTGAGCAAGCGAATGGCACCCGGTTGCTCAAATTGAAAGATACCTTTTGTATTTCCAGAGGCAAATAAAGCTAATGTTTCTTTGTCTTCCAAATCAATCTCGTTGATAGCTATCTTAACACCTTCTGTTTCAGCAAGCAACTCTTGCATCTTCTGGACAAAGGTCAAATTTCGTAATCCCAGAAAGTCCATTTTCAAAAGTCCACTAGCTTCAACTCCATGAGCATCATATTGAGTCAGTGGAATTTCGTCACCATGCTTTAGAGGGATGTAATTGGTCAAATCTTGGTCACTGATTACAACACCAGCCGCATGGACAGAGGTTTGTCTTGGATATCCCTCAATCTTGCAGGCAATTTCAAAAGCTTTTTGGTATTCTAACTTACTATTGATTTGCTGACGAAACTGGAGATTGCCTTCATAGGCTGACTTGAGATTATCACGAAAACTGATTTTCTTAGTAATTGCAGATAATTCATACTCAGGAACACCAAATCGTTTCAAGACATCTCGAAGAGCTTGCTTGGCGCCAAAGGTAGAAAAAGTAACGATTTGAGCCGCATGTTTACTACCATATTTATTACCAACATATCTGATAAAATCCGGACGATAAATATCAGGAATATCAATATCAATATCAGGCATGGTATAGCGTTCACGATTGAGAAAGCGTTCAAAAATCAGATTTTTCTCTACTGGGTCAATCCCTGTGATGTCCAAGGCATAGGAAACCAAGCTCCCAACTGCAGAACCCCGTCCCATTCCCATATAATAGCCATTCGAACGTCCGAAACGCAACAAATCCCAAACAACCAAGAAATAATCATCAAAGCCCATATCATGAATAACAGCAAATTCTTGGTCTAGACGGTCTTGATATTCTTTACTAGACAATCCCTTCTGAGCAAGCCCCAATTCAGCACGCTCTCTCAACTCTTCTACGGCTGGTCTCGCTGGGTTAAAACGAGGCAGTTTCAGACTAGTATCCAAGTCATAAGAGATACCTAAAATAAGCTTTTCTAAGTTTTCCAAGGCTTGCGGAAATCGTTCTAGGAATAATTTCTCTAAAGAACTTGCTGATATAAAGACATCTTGTCGTGAGCGCAAAGGAACTTCTCTAAGTGGTAGATTTTCTTTAATCGCTGTTAAGACTTGCAAAACTTCTCTATCCCTGCTTTCAAAGGCATTGACCCGATAAAGGGGCAAAATAGGATGATGAAATTCGCTTGCCAGTGTTTCTGGGTAAACACCAATATAGTAATCACAGCCTAGATTTAGCGACTCAAGCCCATCAAAATAAGGCACAATTACCGCAATATCCTCTAGGTACTGAGATAAAACTGACCAAGTTTTCTCCCCCTGCATCTTGGCTGTTGAAAGCTTCATCAACTGCTGATAGCCTACGCTAGATAGAGCTAAAAAGCGTAAATTCACTTCCTGATTATCTACAAACACAGTCATTTCAAGCCCTAGCAAAGGATGAATGCCGTATTTTTTTGTAACCTCTAGAAAGTCAAAAGCACCATAAAGATTATCAATATCCATCATAGCCAAATGTGTGTAGCCGAATTCTTTAGCTGCTCTCACATACTTGTCGATCGAAATGACGCTCTCCATAAAACTATAGACTGTTTTTGTATCTAGTTGTGCGATCAATTTACACTTCTCCTCTATCGTTCTCACTATATTATACCATTTTCAAAAAAGAAAAGAACCTGAGATGTTGAATCTCAAGTTCTTTATTAGGCTGAATCAATCACTGTTCGAAAGAAAGTCTGAATTATTCTTCGTCTTTTCTTTTCTTACGAGCAATCAATCCGAATCCACTCAAAGCTCCTAGAAGTCCAAGTGCTGCTAAGCTAGAGTGTGCTTCTGTACCTGTATTTGGAAGTTCACGTTGACCATCCATATACTGTGGTGTAGCAGGCTCTGCTGGTTGTTCAGGTGCCACTGGAACTACTGGTTGTTCAGGAGTCTCAGGTGTCACTGGAACAGGATTTGGTGCAGGACTAGGTTCTGGTTGAGGAGTTAGATTTGGTTGAGGTTGTGGAGTTGGTGTATTACCACCTCCGCCTCCATTGTTGCCACCACCATTATTTGGCTTAGGAACAGGGATGTACTTGATTGGCGTATCTTGAGTTGGATCTGCCGGTACAACCGGTACTTCATATCCTTTCGTTGGATCGTTTGGATCAACTGGTTTTAATGGATTTCCATTTGGATCTACAGGGATAAATCCTGGTACGTATGGTACACGTGGTCTATCTGTTCCTGGTTTCGTTGGATCTGTCGGATCGTTTGGATATGGAGTTGGTGGAACTTGTGTTTGTCCCTCTGGTAATTTTGGAATCCATGATCCAAGTTTGTCGTAAACAACTCTTTCAGTGATGTTTACACCTGCTGTTGCTTTAATATCTTTTTGAGATGATTCGATATCTCCGCCACGAGCGATATATCCATCCACTTTCGGTAACTTGTTACCATCTAAGATAGTATCGTCACCTACTACTGTCCATTCACCATATGTGATATCTCCAGTTACTAGGTTCACTTTCGCAGTACGTTTGAACTTGATTGTTTCAGTGTGAGTAGCTGCTACTTCTTTTCCATTGCGATCCACATAAGTGATTGTACGAGTTGCAGTTGTTTCTGTAACCATATCTTTCACTGTTTCAGGCCATACTGGGCTGTTTGGATCTTCTGGGAATACTGGTTTACCTGGTTCTGGCGTTGATGGTGTTACTGGTTTCAGTGGGTTGTTTGGACCTACTGGTTTCGTTGGATCAGTTGGCACCTGTGGTTGATCAGGGCTATTTGGATCTGTAGGTACAATTAATGGAGTAACTTTAACGTTGAAGATTTGATCTTTATCTTTATCGTTGTCGAATACTCTATCTGTATCTGCTGAAGGGTAATCGTTGCTTGTTACAACATAACCTTTCTTAACAAGTTCTTTAATCTTGCTTTCAACATCTCCAGACTTAGTGAATTTAGATCCTGAATCTCCTTGATCTACTACTGGATCAGATACTACTTTACCATTGTTATCTACGAAGTTAGTGATAGCTTTTTGTTTATCATTTTCATAAACGATTGGTGTATCCGTACCTGGATCTGTTGGCACTGGTGGTACTTCATATCCTTTAGATGGATCTTTTGGATCCACTGGTTTCAACGGTACAAGTGGGTTAGTGTTTGGATCCACTGGTTTCGTTGGGTCTTGTGGAACTTTTGGTGTTGTTCCTGGTATATAAGGAATTACTGGTACTTTCGGACTATTTGGATCTTGTGGATCTGTTGGTTTCGTTGGACTTGGTGGTACAACTTTACCTGGATCTTGAGGATCATTATCGTAAGGCGTTGGAGTTGGTGGTGTTACACCATCTGGTACTTTCGGTACAAGTCTTCCAACTGGAACGTAAACTACTTTGATGTTTTCATCTTTAGAGTTCTCAGTTAATCCTGTAGTCTCAGCTACTTCTTTTTGAGCTGGATCTTTCAGAACGTATCCTGGAACTACTGGTGATGTTACTTTATCAAATGTAGTATCGTTATTTACTGGAGTCCATTTACCATATTCGATAGCACCTGTTACAAGATTAATCTTAGCTTCACGAGTGAAGGTTACTTTGTCAGTTACATCAGCTGTAGATTTGTTTCCATCTTTGTCTGTGTACTCAACTTTGTTTCCATCTTTATCCACGTATGAAATTGTACGAGTAACGTGTTTAGTCGTTTCTAGTGACTTGATTAACTCTTCAGTCCATTTTGGTCCATCAGGATTATTTGGATCGATTGGTGTATCAGGTTTTGGTTTGTTAGGATCGTTCGGGTTAGTTGGGTCAAATGGTTTAATTGGCTCAACGTGAGGTGTAACTGTAACTACGAAGCTTTGGTCAACTTTCGTATCCTTATCGTAGTTCTTATCAGTAGCTGTTGTGAATCCATCGGTCACTAGGTCATATCCAAGTTCTTTCAACTCAGCAAGTTTTGTAGCTGTTGAGTAGTTGATTGGTTCACCAGATTTACCTTCTAGTTCATCAGTGTGAAGAACTGTGTTTGTTCCTGCAACAACATACTTAACTGTTGCTTTTTGAGTATTTTTTACATACTCGATTACAGTATTTTCTGTTGGTGTCTTAGGTGTTGGTGGTACATATCCTTTACTTGGATCTTCTGGATCTACTGGTTTCAGTGGGTTTCCATTTGGATCTTTAGGTGTTGTACCTGGAATATGTGGAACTACTGGTACACTTGGTTTATTTGGATCATTTGGATCTGTTGGTTTGTTTGGATCTACCACTTTTCCTGGATCTTTTGGATCGTTTGGATATGGAATTGGATCGATCGGTGTTTCACCATCTGGTACTTTCGGAGTCCATGTTCCAACTGGTACGTATCTAACTTTCAGATCTTGGTTAGGTGAATCTACTGTTAAGTCTGTCGCAGATGCTTTAACTTTAGATCCATCAGCTTCTACTAAGTCACCTTGTGTATCTTGGTTAGGTTTTACAACATATCCTTTAACAACTGGTGATTTAACTTCAGCAAATTTAGCTGTACCTGCAACTGCCCATCCACTTGTAGTATCTGTTGCTGACACGTCTGCTACACCGTCACCATTTGTGTCGTATCCTACTACTGAACCGTCTTTTGGATTTACAATTGCTGTACGTGTGAAGCTTACTTTATTAGTTACTTTTGGAGCTTCTGTAGTAGATACTTCTTCATCAGTACCATCTTTAACGTAAGTAATTGTACGAGTTACTGACTTGATGTTGTTTAGTTTATTAAGAGCATCTTCAGTCCATTTTGGTCCATCTGGTTTGTTTGGATCAATTGGATCTCCTGGTTTAGGATTCTTAGGATCTTCGTTAGGATTTTCTGGATTTGTTGGTGTTAGTGGAACTGTCTTAGCTACCGTTACGTAGTAAACTTGAGACACTCCGTTTTCACCTTTATCATCAACGCTATCGAATACTCCTGCTTCACCTGGATATTCAGCTTGACCTGCTTTATTTGGTACTACTGCGTAACCAGCTGCTTTAAGTTCTTCAACAACTTTCGTTACTTCACCTGCTTTAGTGAATTTAGCTCCTGCATCTCCTGCTTCTACGAATGAAGTATGAACTGCATTACCGTCTTCATCTACGAAGTGAACTACCGTTACTTGTGATCCATCTTTAACATAAACAATATTTGTGTCTTTACTTGGATCTTGTGGTACTGGTGGTTTGTAACCTTTTGATAAGTCATTAGGATCTTTTGGCTCTAATGGTTTACCAGTAGATGGATCTAATGGAGTTAGGCCATCGACAGGAGGGATCGTTGTTGTTGGTTCACCTGGTTTTGTTGGATCCGTTGGGTTGTTTGGATACTTAGGATCTGTAATTGATGGAGGAGTTGTTCCATCTGGTACTACTGGTACATATTTACCTAAGTCTTTATATACAACTTTTTCAACAATATCTTTATCAGTTGCTGTTACGTTTGCTACATCATTCTTAGATGATTCTACATCTCCTGTAGCTACATATCCTGTAATTACTGGAAGTTCTGTTTTACCTTCTAATGTAGTATCGTTGTTTACTGCAGTCCAGTCACCGTAAGTTACTTCACCTGTTGCTTGGTTAACAGTTGCTGTACGTGTGAACGATACAGTTGTTTCATGTTTAAGTGCTGCATCAGTTCCACGTTTAGATGTATCTGCTACATCATCTGCGTAAGTATAGGTAATTGTACGTTTAACTTCTTCAGTAAGTTTTAGATCTTTGTATTTCAAACCATTTGAATCGTTTGGATTCAATGGTTTTTCTGGATCAACATTTGGATCGTTTGGTGTTACCGTTACTTTTGTAGGATTGTACACTACTGTTTCAACAATATCTTCATCTGTTGCTGTTACATTTTCTTTAGCTGGAACTTCAGCTTTAGTTGGTGTGTAATCAGGAACTGATGGTGAAGTTACTTTATCAAATGTTGTATCATTATTTACTGGAGTCCATGGAGCTGCTTCTTTAGTTGTTGCATTTCCATCGTTATCTAAGTATGTTACTTCTCCAGTTACAGCATTGATTTTCGCTTTACGTGTGAATGTTAATGTTTCTTTAACTGGCTCTGCAGCTTTAGAACCGTCATTCTTCACGTAGTTGATTGTACGTGTAACTTGTTCAACTAATCCTAATTCTCCATAAGTACGTCCTTTAGGATCGTTTGGTACTTTATCCTCTGGTTTTGGCGTTACTGGTGTTTCAGGATCACGCGGTTTCGTTGGATTTTCTGGAGTTGGATTTGTTGGATCCACTGGATTGTTGTTTGGATCTAGTGGTTTAGTTGGGTCTACTGGAAGGTCTTTCGCTTTCACAATGACATAGTATTGTTGGCTAGGTACTTTCTCTCCAGCTGCTCCTGTAGATTTATCACTTACAGCATCAAATGTACGAGTTGCCTCTTTGTAGAATCCTTCTTTATCTGTTGTGTAAAGTGCATCTGTTGGAGCTACTACTTCATATCCTTTAGCTTCTAATTTAGCTTTAACTGCATCTACATTAGATTTACTAATTTCTTTTCCTGTATCTCCAGTTTCAACTACTGATTCATTAACTGAGTTACCTTTTTCATCTACGAAGTGAACTACTGCCACTTGTGATCCGTCTTTAACATACGTAATTGTAGTGTTTTGAGTTGGATCTGTTGGTACTGGTGGTAAGTCGTATCCACCATTTGGATTTTTCGTTAATGGTGTTCCATCTGGTCCTACTGGTGTAGTTCCTGGGATTTCAGGAATTGTTGTAGTTGGTGTAGTTGGAGTTCCTGGTCTTGTTGGATCTTCTGGAGTCGCATTTGGATATGGTTTTGGTGTCTTATCGAAGTCCGCTGGAGGTGTTACACCTGCTGGAACTACTGGCACATATGAACCAAGTTTGCGGTAGATAATTGTTTCTTCTGTATCTTTATCTGTCGCTTGAACTCCTGTTACCTCAGTTGATTTAGCTGCTGAAGCAATATATCCATCTTTCGCTTCTGTTGTTTCAGGTTCGAATGTATTATTCTCATCTTTAAGCGTCCAAGTACCAAAGTTAGAAATTGCTCCTGTTACAGTATCAATCTCAGCTGTACGAGTAAATGTAATTGTTTGTACTTTATCCTCAGCTGCTTTAGTTCCATCTTCGTATACATAGTGAACTGTACGTGTTACTTCTTCAATTAATCCTAATTCTTTGTACGTACGTCCTTTAGGATCGTTTGGTACTACATCGTTAGGTTTTGGAGTAACATCTGGTGTTGATGGATCTTTTGGTGCGTTTGGATCTACAGTTTGTTTTGTAGGGTTGTACACTACTGTTTCAACGATGTCTTCATCTGTTGCTGTTACATTTTCTTTAGCTGGAACTTCAGCTCTAGTTGGTGTGTAATCAGGAACTGATGGTGAAGTTACTTTATCAAATGTTGAATCGTTGTTTGCTGGAGTCCATGGAGCTGCTTCTTTAGTTGTTGCATTTCCATCGTTATCTAAGTATGTTACTTCTCCAGTTACAGCATTGATTTTCGCTTTACGTGTGAATGTTAATGTTTCTTTCACTGGCTCTGCAGCTTTAGAACCGTCATTCTTCACGTAGTTGATTGTACGAGTAACTTGTTCTACTAATCCTAATTCTCCATAAGTACGTCCTTTAGGATCGTTTGGTACTTTATCCTCTGGTTTTGGTGTCACTGGTGTTTCAGGATCACGTGGTGTCGTTGGATTTTCTGGAGTTGGATTTGTTGGGTCCACTGGATTATTGTTTGGATCTAGTGGTTTAGTTGGATCAACTGGAAGTTCTTTACCTTTCACAATGACATAGTATTGTTGGCTAGGTACTTTCTCATCAGCTGCTCCTGTAGCTTTATCACTTACAGCATCAAATGTACGAGTTGCTTCTTTGTAGAATCCTTCTTTATCTGTTGTGTAAAGTGCATCTGTTGGAGCTACTACTTCATATCCTTTAGCTTCTAACGCAGCTTTAACTTTATCTACATTAGATTTACTAATTTCTTTTCCTGTATCTCCAGTTTCAACTACTGATTCGTTTACTGAGTTACCTTTTTCATCCACAAAGTGTACTACCGCTACTTGTGATCCGTCTTTAACGTAGATAATTGATGTATCTTTCGTTGGATCTGTTGGTGTTGGTGGTACGTATCCTTTACTTAGATCGTTTGAATCAACTGGTTTCAATGGTTTTCCATCTGGTCCTACTGGTGTAGTTCCTGGGATTTGTGGAACGATTGGTGTTGTTGTTCCTGGTACCACTGGGTTCGTTGGATTTGGATCTTTAACTTTTGAACCATCTTGTGGATCATTGTTATAAGGTTTTGGATCTACGTTTGTGTTTGCAGGAGGTGTGATTCCTTCTGGAATTACTGGTACATATTTACCTACAGTTTTGTAGACTACGTTTTCAGTAATGTCTTTATCAGTTGCTTTAACGTCAGTTACATCTTTCTTAGAAGCTTCTACATCACCAGTTGCAACATATCCTGCTACCACTGGAAGATCAGCTTTACCTGCTAATGTAGTTCCGTTTGTAGCTTCCCAATCTCCATAAGTAAATTCTTTTGTAATTGGATCGATTGTTACTGGACGTTTGAATGTTACTGTGTTTGTAACTGTGTCAGCTGCATTTTGACCTGCTTTAGCAGCATCTTCAGCTTTTAGTTCGCTTGTTTCAGTAGAGTATTTGTACGTGATTGTACGTGTTACTGTTTCTGAACGAGCGTCTCTTAACTTATCAATCAAGTCTTTAGTCCATTTTGGTCCATCTGGATTGTTTGGATCAATTGGTTTACCTGGTTGAATTGGGTTGTTTGGATCAACTGGTGTAGATGGATCATCATTTGGAACGCTATCAGTTGGTGTAATCGTTACTGGCTTAGCTTGACGGTATACTACTGTTTCTGTAATATCATCTGCTTCTGCCGCAATTGTTACCGCTGGTACTGTTGCCACACTTGCGATGTAGTTTGCTACCGCTGGAATATCAGTTGCTGTTGGTGACGCTACTGGCGCAAGTTCCTTCGCTGGTGTCCAATCTCCGTAAGTAATGTCTCCTGTTACCAAGTTTACATTAGCTGTACGTGTGAATTCTGCAGTTTGTTCTACTACTTTTTGTGCACCTGTTGCTGGATCAATTACTGGAGTTCCATCTTCGTATACATACTTAATTGTACGTTTTACAGTATCTGAATTCTTCAGATCTTTAACCGAACTTGGCCATTTTGGTCCATCTGGATTACTTGGATCTACTGGTTGACCAGGTTGTGGTTTAGTTCCTGGTGTCGCTGGATCTACTGGTACTTCTTTAACAATTGGTTTGAACGTCACAGTAAATTCTTGGTTCGTTTTCGCATCTGCATCAAATACTTTTTCAGCATCTGTTGATGGATAATCTTTTTCACCAGCGTTTACGTTAGCTACTTTTTCATATCCACGAGCTAGGATCTTGTTGATTGCTGCTGTTACATCAGCATCTTTCGTAAATGCTTTACCTGTATCACCTGTATCTACTACTGATGGCTCTAATCCATTACCGTCAACATCAACGAATTTAGTCACAGCTATTTGAGTTCCGTCTTTAACGTAGATAATTGATGTATCTTTCGTTGGATCTGTTGGTGTTGGTGGTACGTATCCTTTACTTAGATCACTTGAATCAACTGGTTTCAATGGTTTTCCATCTGGCCCTACTGGTGTAGTTCCTGGGACTTGTGGAACGATTGGTGTTGTTGTTCCTGGTACCACTGGGTTCGTTGGATCTGGATCTTTTACTTTCGAACCATCTTGTGGATCGTTTGTATAAGGTTTTGGATCTACGTTTGTATTTGCAGGCGGTGTGATTCCATCTGGAATTACTGGTACATATTTACCTACAGCTTTGTAGACTACATTTTCAGTAATGTCGTTATCAGTTGCTGTAACGTTTTCTACATCTTTCTTAGATGAATCTACATCTCCTGTTGCAACGTATCCTGTTACCACTGGAAGAACTGCTTTACCTGCTAATGTAGTTCCGTTTGTAGCTTCCCAATCTCCATAAGTAAATTCTTTCGTAACTGGATCGATTGTTACTGAACGTTTGAATGTTACTGTGTTTGTAACTGTGTCAGCTGCTTGTTGTCCTGCTTTAGCCGCATCTTCAGCTTTTAATTCACTTGTTACGTCTGAGTATTTGTACGTGATTGTACGTGTTACTTCTTCTTTACGAGCGTCTCTTAACTTATCAATCAAGTCTTTAGTCCATTTTGGTCCTTCTGGATTAGTTGGATCAATTGGTTTACCTGGTTGAATTGGGTTATCAGCTGGTGTATTTGGATCTTCTGGATTTGGAACATCAGTATTTGGTGTAATTGTTACTGGTTTAACAGTTACTAATACTTTGTACTCTTGGTTAGTAGTTGAATCTGCATCGAATGTTCCATTTGTTGGATATCTATTTTCTACTACTGTGTATCCTTTAGCTTTAAGTGCGTTGATTGTGTCTGTTACTGATTGTCCTTTTGTGAAGGCTTTTCCTGTATCTCCTGTATCAACGACTGATTGTGCTACCGCACCTTTTTCTGTCTTATCAGTTGCGCTGTTTACTTCGATGAAGTGTGTTACAGCTACTTGTGATCCATCTTTAACATACGTAATTGTAGTGTTTTGAGTTGGATCTGTTGGTACTGGTGGTACATTGTATCCACCATTTGGATTTTTCGTTAATGGTGTTCCATCTGGTCCCACTGGAGTTGTTCCAGGGATTTCAGGAATTGTTGTTGTTGGTGTTCCTGGTTTTGTTGGATCATTTGGATTCTTAGGATATACCTTAGCTGTTGTATCAGTTCCTGGTGGTACTGTTACTCCTTCTGGTACTACTGGAATGTATGAACCAAGTTTACGGTAGATGATTGTTTCTTCTGTATCATCAGCTGTTGCTGGTACATCGTTGATAGCTATTGATGTAGCTTTACTTACGATATATCCTTCTTTAGCTGGTGATGTTACAGCTGTGAAATCATCACCTTTCTTAGCTGTCCATGTACTGTAGTCTGAAATTTCTCCTGTTACTGGATCAATCTTAGCTGTACGAGTGTATGTTAATGTTTGTACAACATCTTCATCAGCTTTAGTTCCATCTTCGTATACGTAGTGAATTGTGTGTTTAACTTCTTCTACTAATCCTAATTCTTTTAATGTACGTTTCTTAGGATCGTTTTCTACTACTTTGTTTGGATCTGGGTTTTCATTTGGATCCACTGGATTTGGATCTACAGTTACTTTACTTGTTGAGTAAATTACTGTTTCTGTAATGTCATCCGCTGTTGCTGTTACTTCTTTAGCTTCTACGCTTGCTTTGTTTGGAGTGTAATTATCAATAGCTGGTGATTGTTTTTCTTCAAATGTTTGAGCTGCTGACCACTCTCCAAATGTAATCTTACCTGTTACTGGGTTGATTGTTGCTGAGCGTTTGAATTCTTTAGTTTCTTCTACTGAATCCTTAGCTTTTGTTCCATCTGCGTAAACATAGTTAATTGTACGTTTAACTTCTTCTTTACGTCCATCTTCTAACTCTTTGATTAACTCTGGAGTCCATTTTGGTCCTGTTGGATTATTTGGATCAATTGGAGTATTTGGAGTTGGCGTTGGATCATTTGGAGTTACTGTGATTGGTTTAACTCGTAGTTTCACTGTATAAGTTTGATCTACTGCAGCATTAGTATCGAAACTGTCAGTTGATACAAATCCATTTCCGTTAGGTACTAACTCATAACCTTTCTTAACAAGCTCATCAATTTTCGCTTGAACTGAGGCACTTGCTGTTGTTGGGAATGCTGTCCCTGATTTACCTGTAAGTGTCACTGGCGTTGTAAGTCCAGGAGTAATTACTTGATCAGTATTTGTAGCATCTACTTCTACGAAGTTTACAATTGCTTTTTGATCTCCTGGTGAGTAAGTAACTGTTACAGTGTACTCTTTTGGATCTGATTCAGGGTTAATATCTGCTGTTGCTTCTACTTTAGCGTTGTCTGGTAAGTAACCTGGTACTGTTGGAGAAACTACATCATTGAATTTGCTATCTTTGATGTTTTCTTCAGCTGCACTTAATGTTAAGTTTGTCGCTTGCCCTGGTTTAGCTTGCCATTCACCGTAGCTGATTACCGCTTTAGCTTCAGCTGTAGCTCCAGCTTCTTTCGCTTTATCTTCTACATATTTGAATAATGTAGCACGAGCTTCAACCTCTGCATCACTTCCTACAGCATTATTTGCTGCAACTGCTTTATATGCATTGTATTGAGTTTCATATAATTTAGCTGTAGCTGCCATATCGATTGTACGAGTACGCTCGAATGTTAATACTTCTGTAACTTTCTTAGCTAATGTTGTTTCAACAGCTTGTCCTCTCTTATCTGCTGGAACTTCTGCTGTATCAGCATATTTGTATTCAATATGACGAGTTACAGTACGAACATCATTTTTAGATAATTGTTCTTTCTTGTGACGTAGGTAAACATAGAATGTTTGGTCATTTGTTGAATCTTCATCGAAATTACGTCCATTAGCCAATGCATTACCATTTTCATCATTTGTGTAATCATCAGAAGCTAATTCGAAACCTTTATCTGTATATTTCTTAATTGTTGCTGCTGTATCATAAGGAATCTTAGTATCTGATTTACCTCTTAAGTCTGCAACATTGTATGTAGTTTTAGCTTCTGGTTGTTTATTTGCTGCTGTTAAATCGGCAGTTGTTATACCTGATTGAATTTCAAGTACACGTTTGTCACCTTTTTCGTCTAAGTCGATGTAGACAACATTCGCTTTTTGAGTATCACGTTTATAAACAACATACATATCGAAGTCGTCTGTTTTGTCAGATGTTACTTCTAATACTAGTGGTTCATATTCACCAACATCTCTAGTATTATCCGGTACTGGTGTATATAATCCCACTGGTTGTTTATTGTTGTGGATATGCCCCATCTTACCTTGTGCATTAGCCGCAGTAAAGTCTGCAGTAATTACATTAGCAGTATATCCTTTAACTGTTGGAGAAATAACTTGCTTCATTACAGCATTTCCCTCTAGAGTTTTCCATTCTGAAATAATAATCTTACCTTGAGCGAACTTAGTTCCAGCTGGAATTTCTTCTCCTACTGCATATGTTTTACCATTTACATCTGTTACTGGAACAGCAGATCTAGTTGCTTCTTCTAACACACCATCTTCTTCGAAGATTTTGTATGTACGTGTGTAATTTAGTGTTTGTTTTATTACAACTGGCTCACCATCAATTGCTAAGATTTCTTTATTATCTGTATAGCTAGCAGTACTACTTGGATTATCGTCATCATTTTCATATACATAGCGAATTGTACGTGTGATTGATGCTGATGTAGATGGTGTTACTATTGGTGTGTATTTAGCACGACCAAAGTCTGTTCCATATCTTTCAGTAACTTTATCACCTGTTACTTTATCATTGTAGTCGATATCAGGTTGTTCTAAGTCTACCCCTGTACCTGTTCCTACAAATCCTGGTTCTGGTGTGAATGTTACTTTTCCTGTATCTTGGTTAAGTTCATAAACCCCTTCACCTTTAATTGTAACTTTTGTATCGTTAGTCTTAGTTGGATCTAAATCATAACTACGAGGAACTTCAGTAATTACTCCAGTATTTGGATCTAAGTGAATTGCTTTTGGTAACGTTATTTCGTTAAATGGTAATACGGCTTTAATTTTTGTTCCTGCTGGGATTATATTAGTTGAGTAATATTGATCTCCTACTTTTACAACATTACCTTTAGAAACTATTTGGCTTGCTGATGTAGCAGCTCCTAATATAGGTATCTTACCTGCAGATGATTGAGGAATTGTATCTCCTGTATTATAAGTAACATTATCCCATGTGTTATTATCTTTTGTTACCATTGGCTCTAATAATGTTGCTCCGCCTGGAATAGTTCCACCTGCTGGAATAGTTTGTTCACTACCATCTTTTAATTGCACTCTTACTTCTGATTTTGCAGGGTGATTACTTTGAGGTTTAGCTCCTACTGGAATTGTATTTCCTGAAGTGATACGAACATTATTAACGACTACTCCACCTGTACCTGTTACTGTTACACTACTATCTGCAGCGATTCTAGTGTCTTTAGCGAATTTATCTGTATCTGTTTTGTATGTGATAATTCTTCCGTCTTCTAGTGTTAACGTTGTTGTTTTGTTAACTGTTGTATCTGTATCATACGAATTTTTTCTATTCTCTAAAGTCTTAGCGAATGTAGGTTTCTTAGTTTTATCTAAGATTACATAATCAGAAGTATACTTAACGTCAGTAATTTTATCCCCTGTTTGAGCTTCAACAGTTCCATAAGCTGGGATTTTCGGTGTTGCTGATTGTTGTTTACCTTGAACATCTGTTGTTACTGTATCTTCCCCTACTGGACGTACGTCAACTACTGTAGGAATATATGTTGAATCCATTGAGTAACGACCATTTACATTTTCATTAACATTTTTAAGGATTTTATCTTTATCAGCTAATGTGATATTTTTCTTAGACTCAGTTATAGTCTTTTCATTAGCATTCCATCCTGTTGAGATTCTGTTTTGATCCCATGCACGGATGGCAACCCCTTTAGCTGTACCAACATATGGTAACGCTGGTTCAAAATCAATTGTAGTACGGTAAATACCGTTTGAAGATGCTTTGTTCAGACCATTATTATCTTTATTTAGACGATAAACCCCTACTTTGTTTCCTGCTGTATCGTACTCAGTATATTCACTTAATAGATACTCTGTTTTGTTATTTAATGGGTTTGTTACTTTTACAGCTGTTCCTAATACATTTCCTCTTGCATCACGAACTACTACTTCTTTACCATTGTAAACAGTTGTTCCTGTAGCATCTGTTATATTAACAGTGTTTCCTGTTTCAGTTTCTGAAGCAACTGCAGATTCTGTTAATACAAACTTAGGTGCAATTGTATTGTCAATTTCGTTCCATGTTGAATATTTAGATGCTTCTGTTTTACCTGTTGCTGTGAATAAATCTGTTGTGTTTAAAGTTAAGTTTTGTGGTTTACCTTGAAGATTTTGAGTTTTGTTTTCTGTCCCACGAGGTGGGTGAATTACGTGTGTTTGGAAATCTTCTACTTCCCCTGATGACGCTAATCCTGTAGGTGATAGAATTTCTTTTCTATCTAATGCAATACGTAAACGAACTCCAACGCTATCGATAGATGTATTTAATAATTGTGGTGTGTTTTTGAATTTGAACGATACTGTTTGTTTACCAGTTACTTCTACTACTTCAGAAGATTCATCTTCATCAAATTTACCATTATTATTGAAGTCAACCCATCCACGAGCATATGCTTTTTCGTTATTTTCTCCTGGGTTTACTTTGATTCCATCAAGAACATATTCATTATCTGTTGCTTGACGTAATTTATAGTCTACCGCTACTACAGGATCTAGTAATTGCCCTTTACCTTCATCTGGTAATGTCCCTATTCCTACACCTTGAGATGCTACATCAAAAATCCCTTTAACTGGGAAATTATCTTCTGGATTAATTATTTTTAAGATTTCACCAGTTTTTAGAGCTACTGTCGAACCATCAGCTTTAAGAATTACAGGTGTTTTACGACCATTTACATCAACTAATTTGTATGTTCCTGTTTCTCCAGCTTCGTTAGTAACAGAATTTCCTTCTTTCATTCCGATAATTTTATAACCATTTGTATTAATAAGGTCATCTAACACCCATGCTCCTGAAGGGTCTGTCGCTGTTGAACGGAAGTCAGGATCTCCTGGTTCATCCCCGAAGTGAGGTTGTGTCGCAACTACCTGTTCTCCTCGTTCATTTGTACGGTTAATATTTCCGATTACGTGTTGAACTGTTCCAAATGATTGCGGCGCATCTCCTCCATCATATACTACGAATCCGATAGAACCCGCTTGAGCTCCAGAAGAGTTCACGTACATACTAAATTCACTTACACCCTCTGAGAAACCAAATCCTAAAGCATTACCTTGACGCATCGCATTCCATGTAGGACCAAAGAATTTCGTACCATAGGCAGTTTCAGTCATTATCGGACGACCTTGTGAGTCATATCTTAGGTTTCCTTGATCATCTACAGCTTGTGTTTTGTTAACCCACTCACTAGCTTTATATCCAATATTATTTCTTGTATATCCAGCATAGAAATCCAATTCTCCTTCTGTAGTAGCTTTAACATCTCCTCCAAGTTTGTACCCTTCTTGAGCCGTTTGTTGTTTTTCTGTCAAATTAATCGCCATTAATTCTTTCCAATTTGAACCATTTGTTTCAAACTGTAAAACCTCACCACGACCACTTTCTTCCCCATCTGCTGCAACTAAGTTTACAGGAACTGGTTGTCCATTAAATGTTGCAGATGCTGAGAAGGTAATCCCCGCATTTGCACCATCACGGTTTGTAGTAATAGTAGCTAACGCAGGTCTATTATTTTTATCTGTAATTTTCATACCTGCCTTATATAGATATGAGTTTGTTGTATCCTGTGTAGTTAGAATCATCTTAACTGGTTTGAATCGTTTATCTGCACCTTGAGCAGCATTCAATGCATTCTTACCACGAGTTTCCGTATTGTTTGGATCTGTCGCTACTTGTTTTGGAGCTAGTTTTTCTACACGAAGCGTTAAGTTATAACCTTTAACACGAGTAGGAACTTTAAGTAACATACCTTCTTTAAGAACTTCGTAGGCTTCATTATTATTTTGGAAACCACCTGTATAGTATTCGTGTACTGTGAATTCTGTAATTCCACTGTTTAAGAATTTATCATCAGTAGTTAGTCCAGTAGTTCCATCTGCATATTTAACATCACGAACGATGTTTAAGTTTGCGGTTACTTTACCGTTACCGCTTGGATGATCAACTTGGATTTGTTTTGGTGTAGCAAGGTATCTTGCTGGTCCTACTTCTGTTCCATCAGGATAAACAATCGATGCAGCTGAGAATTCGAACCAGTTAATCGCATCTTTCAATCCTTCTACGTTACGAGCTACCCCAGCACCGATAACAGCATCTCCACTAGCGATTTTCGCAGTATCTCCATTAGCATAAGTAATTGTTACTTCCCCAGCATTGTTCGCTTGCCCAGAGTTTTTTAATACTGAAATTTTATCAGCATCTGTAAGATTTGGATTAGCGATACGTACTTGACGAATAATTCCATCTACTTCTTCATCAGTAAGAGAACTTGTGTTACGTACTTTTGTTCTTTCTGGAAGTTTAACTGTAGCTGTTACATCAGCCAACACAGCCTCAACTTTACCGATATGACCTGCACGTTTCATCTCAGTATAAACAGCTTCGATAGCAGATGAGATACGTTGGAGTTGAAGATTCAATTGTTCAGCGGTAACATCTTTCTCGTTGAGAACTTTCTTAGATGCCGCAATCTCCACTTTGGCCGCTGCTACTGCAGCTGCAATTGCTTCTTTTGAAGATTTATCTTCAACTTTTTTCTCAGCATAGTTTGCCGCAGTTGTATTCAGAACTTCAGCTTCTGATGTTAACTGTTCAAGGATTGTCTTTGTAGCAGCAATTGGGTTCTCTGCTTTCTTTTCATCCTTCTTATCAGCTTTATCATCAACTGCTTTCTCAGATTTTTTATCTGTAGAATCAGCTACTAGAGTTGCTTTTTCTTTGTCAGCAACCTCTGATTTTTCACTTGTAGCAGTTTCAGATGTTTTATCGTCTTTCTTAGACGCTTCCGCTGCTAACTTTGCGATTTCTTCCTCGCTCAACTCTTTTTTATCTAGAACAGGAGCTCCTGTTGTAGCTTCCGTAGCTGGCAAGGTCACATTCGTTGGAGAAGTTGCCCCCTCACCATCTTTTGGAGTAGAGGTTACGGCTTCTGTTTTATTGTCAGCAGTAGCTTCTTCCGCCTTAGCAGTAGATTGGGCAGCACCCAAAATCAAGGCTGTACCCAAAAGTACACTCGCAGCACCAAAATGATACTTACGGATAGAGAAGCGTTGACTCAAACCATACCAATCAAAAGATTTATTTTTTTGTCTTTTTGATTTATACATTTTAATCACTTTCTTTTTTTTAGATTTGTAACCATGTATGCAATTACATACTTAAATTATACCACCCCCCCCCGATTTAGTCAACAAATTCAATAGTTTCATGCTTTTATTTTTTAGCTTTTTACGACTTATATTTAAGTAATTTTTACTTTTATATTAATTGCGATACTAAATATCTTTTTATGTTATTTTATTTTTGTTTTTATATTTATTTTTCACTCTTTTTTTGATATAATAATCTTAAGTTTAATTTTATCGGAGGTTATATGCGTTTTAATCAATTCAGCTATTTAGCGCTACCTAGAGATACAATTATCTTTGAATTAAAAAAGTATGGGTTTGATTTACCAGTCAATATTACAAATAAAAAAATGCTTGAAGCGTTTCTTATTCGTTTCTTTTTTAATTATAAAGATAGTGCCTATCCTCTATCCAGTTTGGCAGTTGATAAAGAAACTGACTTACTGACTTTTTTTCAGTCAAACAAAGAGTTGACTGCAGATATTTTCTACACTGTAGCCTTTCAACTTTTAGGCTTTTCTTATTTGGTTGACTTCGAAGATAGTGAAGTTTTCCGTAAAGAGACTGGATTTCCCATTGTATATGGTGACTTGATTGAAAATCTCTATCAGTTACTCAATACTCGCACCAAAAAGGGAAATACTCTTATCGACCAACTTGTCAGTGACGGTCTTATTCCGGAGGACAATGACTACCACTACTTTAACGGTAAAAGTTTGGCTACTTTTTCTAGCCATGATGTCATTCGAGAAGTGGTCTACGTTGAGTCTCGTGTCGATACTGACCAAAAGGGTTTATCTGACTTAGTCAAGGTTAGCATTATTCGTCCTCGTTATGACGGGCAAATCCCTGCTATCATGACAGCCAGTCCCTATCATCAAGGAACAAATGATAAAGCAAGCGATAAAGCTCTTTACAAGATGGAGGGCAATCTCGAGGTTAAGCCTGCTCACAAGATTGAGATAGAGGAACCTCAACTAAATCTCGTCCAACCTCATGACCAAGCTGAGCTTGTGTCAGAAGCTGAGGAAAAGCTAACGCACATCAATGCTAGCTATACTCTCAACGACTACTTCCTTCCACGAGGTTTTGCTAATCTATATGTTTCAGGTGTTGGGACCAAAGACTCCACAGGTTTCATGACTAATGGAGACTACCAGCAAGTCGAGGCTTATAAAAATGTCATCGATTGGCTCAATGGTCGTTGCCGCGCCTTTACCGACCACACGCGCCAGCGTCAAGTCAAGGCAGATTGGTCAAATGGAAAAGTAGCCACAACGGGACTTTCCTATTTAGGAACCATGTCCAATGGTCTATCGACTACAGGTGTCGATGGTTTAGAAGTTATCATTGCTGAAGCAGGTATTTCTTCATGGTACAACTACTACCGTGAAAACGGTCTGGTAACTAGCCCAGGTGGTTATCCAGGTGAGGACTTTGATTCCCTTGCTGAGTTAACCTATTCTCGTAATCTCTTAGCTGGCGACTATATCCGTGGCAATGAGGCTCACCAAGCTGACTTAGAAAAAGTAAAAGAACAATTAGACCGAAAATCTGGCGACTACAATCAGTTTTGGCATGACCGCAACTATCTGCTCAATGCTGACAAAGTAAAAGCAGAGGTTGTCTTTACCCACGGTTCTCAGGATTGGAATGTCAAACCGCTTCATGTTTACCAGATGTTCCATGCGCTTCCTACTCATATAAATAAGCATCTCTTTTTCCACAATGGCGCCCATGTGTACATGAACAATTGGCAGTCCATTGACTTCCGTGAATCCATGAACGCCTTATTGACTAAGAAATTACTGGGAGAAGATACAGATTTCCAACTTCCAACTGTTATCTGGCAGGATAATACCGCTCCTCAGACTTGGTTACCACTTGATACCTTCTGTGAGCAAGAGAAGTTTGAAACCTTCTCACTTGGTCAAGAAGAGCAAGTTATTCAAAACCAGTACTCAGATAAAGATTTTGAGCGTTATGGTAAGACATACCAGACCTTCAATACAGAACTTTATCAAGGGAAAGTCAATCAGATTACTATTGACCTTCCTGTAACTAAAGACATTCACTTGAACGGTCGAGCTCAACTCAATCTTCGTATCAAATCCAGTACAAACAAGGGTCTCTTATCAGCCCAACTACTGGAACATGGACAAAAGAAATACCTACAACCTTATCCAGCTGTTTTAAGTGCTAGAACCATTGACAACGGTCGCTACCACATGTTGGAAAATCTTAACGAATTGCCTTTTCGTGAAAATGCACATCGCGTCGTGACAAAAGGCTACCTCAATTTGCAAAATAGAAATGATTTACTGTTAGTAGAGGATATTAAGGCAGATGAATGGATGGATATCCAGTTTGAACTGCAACCAACTATTTACAAGTTAAAAGAAGGAGATACTCTTCGTTTAGTCCTCTATACTACTGACTTTGAAATCACCATCCGTGACAATACTGACTACCACCTGACTGTCGATCTTGAACAGTCTACACTTCTCTTACCTTGTCAAAAGGTATGATATCAGACTTTCAATATGGAAGATTTCCACTTAAACAGTTGAAACAAACATAAACTTGGTATCAAATGCAATCCCGATATAGGCTTATGATAGGTCTACACGGAAGCTTTGACAAAAGATACTAAAACCCTAACCAACATGTGTACTCATTAATAATACTCGCTACCACACCACATGTTGAAAAATCTTTGTGAATTAACATTAATCATAAATTCACAATAAGTCGTGACAAAAGGCTACCCTAATTGAATGATTTACTGTTAGTAGAGGACACCAATGTAGATAAACGGATAGATACCCAATTCATCTACACTCAACTAGTGACAAGTTAAAAGAGTGGGATTTTCTCCATTTAGTCCTATACTACTGACTTTGAAATCATCATACGTGACAATACCGCTTACCACCCGACTGACGATTTCGTTCCGTCCACGCTTTCTGTACCCAGTACAAGGAGTAACATTTTATGAATAAATCTGAACACCGACACCAACTCATACGAGCTCTTGTAACGAAAAACAAGATTCATACTCAAGCTGAGCTACAAGCTCTTCTTGCCGATAATGATATTCAAGTTACACAAGCTACACTTTCGAGAGATATTAAAAGTATGAACCTCTCAAAAGTACGTGAAGAAGACAACTCTTACTACGTGCTCAATACAGGCTCTATCTCAAAATGGGAGAAACGTCTCGAAATCTACATGGAAGATGCTCTTGTCTTGATGCGTCCCGTTCAACACCAAGTCCTCCTTAAAACCCTTCCTGGACTTGCGCAATCCTTTGGTTCTATCATTGATGCATTAAGTTTCTCTGACGCTATCGCTACTCTCTGTGGTGATGATGTCTGCCTTGTCATCTGCGAAGATGCAGAAGCTGCTCAAAGATGCTTTGAAGAACTGAAAAAATTCGCTCCACCATTTTTCTTTGAAGAATAAGAAAATTCCGTGTCTGATGTGGCACGGAATTTTGTTATATTCTTTACTGAGATGGATTTTCTTTTTTAGTTCGTGCTAATCTCAGGGCACGATTTGGATTGAGACGATTAAATAGTTCTTCCAATTTCTTTTCATTCCAAACATCTGCGGCAGAAACGAAATTACCATCCGCATCTCGGAAAGATATCGGTTTATCTCCCATATCAGTCTCCTAGTCTACAAATTCAAACTCAAATTTACCAATGCGGACCAAATCCCCATCTTTAGCACCACGCGCACGAAGGGCTTCATCAACCCCCATACCACGAAGCTGGCGAGCAAATTTCATGACTGATTCGTCACGATCAAAGTTGGTCATATTAAAGAGTTTCATGAGTTTTTCACCAGAAAGTACCCATGTTGCATCGTCATCACGACTAATTTCAAAGGCTTTTTCTTCCTCATCAAATCCATAGTAGGCTTCTTCTTCCATATCTGACTCGTCGTAGAGCAAGAATTCTGGTGTCTTGTCTAGCAATTCAGCTGTAGCATCCAAAAGCGTAGCCAAACCTTGCTTGGTCAATCCAGAAATTGGGAAAATAGCTGGTAACTCTTCAAATTCATCGTAGTTTTCAGCCAATTTTTTCTTGAATTCTACAAGATTTTCCTGACTCTCAGGCATATCCATCTTATTGGCTACGATAATCTGTGGACGCTCCATCAAACGGAGATTGTATGACTCTAGCTCTTTATTGATAGCAAGATAATCCTCATATGGATCACGCCCTTCACTAGCTGACATATCAATGATGTGAAGGATGACACGTGTACGCTCGATGTGACGGAGGAACTGAGTTCCCAGACCGACTCCCTGACTAGCTCCTTCAATCAAACCTGGTAGATCAGCTACTGCAAAGGATTCACCTGATTGGGTACGAACCATTCCTAGATTTGGCACAATTGTCGTAAAGTGGTAGGCACCAATTTTAGGCTTAGCTGAGGTGATAACACTTAAAAGTGTTGATTTCCCAACAGAGGGGAAGCCTACTAAACCAACATCTGCCAAGATTTTTAATTCCAATTGTAACTCACGTTCCTGACCTGGTTCTCCATTTTCAGAGATTTCCGGTGCAGGATTTTTTGGTGTTGCAAAGCGGATATTTCCACGTCCACCACGACCACCGTGGGCAACGATAAATTCTTGACCGTGTTCAATCAAATCTGTCAAGACCTTGCCTGTCTCAGCATCACGCACAGTCGTACCTTGTGGTACTCGAACTCTAAGGTCCTCAGCACCACGACCATGCATCCCTTTGGTCATTCCTTTCTCACCAGAATCAGCCTTGAAATGGCGATTATAGCGGAAATCCATGAGAGTACGTAGACCTTCGTCTACAACGAAGACTACATTACCTCCACGACCACCGTCACCACCCCAAGGACCGCCATTAGGGACATATTTTTCACGGCGAAAGGCAACCATACCATCGCCACCATTACCAGCCTTGACCTTGATCTTGGCTGTATCTAAAAACATACTCATTTTTTTCTTCTCACTTTAAAAAAGGGCTGGGAAATCCCAGTCACAAAATTTTCTTGAATCTATTTTATAGATTACTGAGGGCACCAATTGCAGTTGCAAAAATACCCAAAATACTTGCTACTAACATGATAAGTACGATAAGCAAGGTTAATTTCTCAAACATAGTTTTTTTACGTTTTCCATTATCTCCAAATGCCATTTTTCTCTCCTTCATTACATTCTATTTTCTATTATCTTAGCATGAATTCAGCTAGTTTTCAATAGTCAGTTGCTACAGGTGCGATGATCCATAAAATGATATAAGCTACAATCCCAGCTCCGTAACAGCAAGCAAGAACACCCCATATTACGCGAACGATAGTTGGATCCATATCAAGATAATGGGCCACTCCGGCACAAACACCCGCAATCTTTTTATCAAGACTACTTCTCATTAATTGTTTTTTCATGGCTGTTCCTCTTTCTATTCCTCATGGTCTTTCCAATAATCTCTTATGCTGATTAACTGCGTTTTTGAAGCCTTCAGCATGCGTCTAGAGCCTTTTACGGGCACAGCGACCACCTGTTGCGGTAGATACAAAACTGTCTTAAAGATTCGCTGACTAACCGTATCGTCTTTAGCCAAATCTTTCTGGAAGTTATTTGAAATAATGGCATCCAGATAAAACTCATGCACTCGTTTTCCAAAATTCTCAGCTGAAATCTCGTACAATTTCTCTGATAAGGTATGCTCATTCATATCTGGCGTTGCAATCAGGGCTTCTAAAATAGCTCCAGCCAAATCATGTTCTCCATAATACAAGGTTCCAAACATTTTATCACTGATAAGATTGTCCAGATAAGGATTTCCATGTGCAATGACAGGCGTTCCACTGGCCAAGCTTTCCAAGTAGGTCAAGCCTTGGGTTTCACTTGTCGATGCTGAAATGAAGAAATCCGCTGCCTTATAGTAAAGAGCCGTCTCACTAGGAGCAACCATCCCTGTAAAGATGACTGAGTCTTGAATCTCTAGTTTCTGGGCTTGCTCTTTAAGGTCATTCAGATAAGGGCCATCCCCGGCAACTACCAGTTTAACCTTGTCTTCCTCTTTCAGAACTTCTGCAAAAGCTGCTAATACTGCTTGAATATTTTTTTCATAAGAAATTCTGGAAAGACTCAGCAACATCTGTTCGTCCTCTTGAATCCCTAATTTACTACGCAGTTCTTTTAGATTTTCTTGCTTGATTTCTGGACGCTCAAACTTGGCTAATTCAATCCCAGTTGGAATGACCCTTTTTTCAACCTTGACCTTATAGTCAGATAGCAAGTCTCGGACAATCTCACTCGGGCAAATAACCCCATCCACATCATGCAGGAAACCTCTTACTAAGTACTTGACCATACTAGGACGAATCAACATCCCCTTAGCAATATAATGCACGTAGTCTTCGTATTGGGTGTGATAGGTATGGATGACTGGAATCTTCAATTCACGCGCAATCCAAATTCCCAACAAGCCAAGAGAAAATTCTGTCTGAGTATGGATAATATCCAGTTGATATTGTTTAGCAATTTCAAGCGCCTTGCTGAATCCTCGATAGGCAAAGCGGCGATCCTTAAAAGCAAAGAAAGGAACACTTGGAATACGGATGATTTGCCAATCTTCGTAGCGATTGACATCCTTATCTGTCGTAGTAAAGATAAAAACAGCATGCCCCTGCTTTTCAAGTTCTGTTTTCAAGGTTCGAATACTGGTCGCAACACCAGAAACCTGAGGAAAATAGGTATCTGTAAATAAACCAATTCGCATAGATTACCTCACTTTTTACTTTCTCCCTAAAGCGGCTTGTTTCTCATAAAAATCCAACCAGATTTGTAAGAGATGCTCTTCAGAATACTCTCTAGAAATATTCTTAGCTTTTTCTTTCAAATCTTTTAAAGCATCAGGATTCGCTTGATATTCCAGAATAGCTTCTTTCATCTCTTCTCTATCTGCTGTCGCCCGATAATTGCCCTCCAAAATTACCTTATAAAGATCTAAATCACGCAACATAATCGGAGCTTCACAACTGGCAGCTTCTAGGATAGTCATAGGAAAGAGTTCATTGTAACTAGGAAGCAAGAAAAGATCCGCTAGGGCATACAATTCGCGCATCCGCTCTGGCGATACAATACCTGGAAAAATCAAATTTTTAGGGGGATTTTCCATGATTTTCTTGTAGCGTTCATAACCATCTGTCATACCACCAAAAGAGAAACCACCTGCCCAGATAAAGGTAATTTGCGGCAATTCCTCAGCCAGACGGATAAAATCGTCAATCCCTTTGCGTTTCTGAACTTGACCAGCACCTACTACGATAAACTGATTGTCACTAAGACCTAGCTCTGTACGCAGTCTCGCTACCTCTTCCTGTGGAAGCGGATGCCATTTTTCCTTGTTGACAAAGTTAGGGATATAGGTCACTTTTTCACGTGGAATACCAGCTGCCACTAAATCCTCAATAAACATAGGATTGACCACCACCAAGTGCTCCATCCGGTTGTAAAAAGAAAATACATAGCGTTTCACAATTCCCTTTATGAAAAATGGAATTTTCAAACTCCCCTCGAGTGTATCAGGTAAGAAATGCACATAGCCAATTTTCCTTCCTGATCGTTTCTTCTGGAATGTTGATAAATAATAGGGGAGATCAATTGTATGAAAGTGAGTCACATCTGCCTCTATTGGAAGATTTTCTGTAACAATCAATTGGTCCTTGGCATCACGGTGAAGAAGACGAACTAATTCACGGTAAGCACCTGAAACTCCTTGTCCTGCTACTTTCTCACTTGAACTCAACATATTGATGCGTAATTTCTTTTTTTCCATAACTACTATTATATCATTTTCTTTGAATAAAATCAGCAAAAGAAAGGAGAGACTAGAGGAAAAGAGGGGGAAATTTCCTCGCTTTTCCAATAATCTCTCACATGTTTTTATTTGTTTACTTAATGCCTAGGGCAATACGTGCATAGCGACTCATTTTTTCAACAGTCCAGGCTGGATACCAAACTAATTTGACCTCAGTATCCGTTACTTCTGGAACCTCTGTCATAGCATCATAAATCTGGTCTGTCAAAAGGTCTGCTAGAGGACAACACATGGTTGTCAAAGTCATATCAATCTCTGTTTGTCCTGTGTCACCGTCAAAACGAATTTCATAGATCAAACCAAGATTGACAATATCGATTCCCAACTCAGGGTCAATAACTTCTTCCAAGGCTGATAAAATTCGTGTTTTGATGTTTTCAATTTGCTCTTCTGTATAAGCCATATTCATCCTCACTCTTAGTCTTCAATAAAATCACGAAGCGGTTTGCTGCGACTTGGTTGGCGTAGTTTTCTCAAAGCTTTAGCTTCAATCTGACGGATACGCTCGCGAGTCACGTTAAAGACTTTACCCACATCTTCAAGGGTACGCATTTTACCATCATCTAGCCCAAAACGCAGACGCAAAACATTTTCTTCACGGTCTGTAAGAGTATCCAAGACCTCATCCAACTGCTCACGCAAAACGATACGAGTTGTATAGTCCACTGGATT
The DNA here is from genome assembly GCF_047464035.1 of Streptococcus mitis. Lineage (GTDB taxonomy): Bacteria > Bacillota > Bacilli > Lactobacillales > Streptococcaceae > Streptococcus > Streptococcus mitis_DX. Next base: position 92,274 of record NZ_JASHCQ010000001.1, on the reverse strand, counting down.
TTCAATCACTTCATCTTCGATAAAGTCCCCAAGGTGGCTATCATCCTCTTCACCGATTGGAGTTTCAAGGGATACCGGTTCTTGGGCAATCTTCAAGATTTCACGAACCTTGTCAGGGGTCATATCCATACGTTCAGCGATTTGTTCTGGTGTTGGATCTTGTCCCAATTCTTGAAGGAGGTTACGCTGTTCACGAACCAATTTATTGATGGTTTCAACCATGTGAACTGGGATACGGATGGTACGAGCTTGATCCGCAATAGCACGAGTGATAGCCTGACGAATCCACCAAGTTGCGTAAGTTGAAAACTTGAACCCTTTAGAATAATCAAACTTGTCAACCGCCTTCATCAAGCCCATGTTCCCTTCTTGAATCAAGTCAAGGAACTGCATACCACGGCCGACATAGCGTTTAGCAATAGAAACAACCAAACGAAGGTTGGCTTCCGCAAGACGTTGTTTGGCTTCGATATCACCAGCTTCAACAGCCAGTGCCAATTCTTTTTCCTCTTCATTGGTCAAGAGAGGAACGACTCCGATTTCTTTCAAGTACATACGAACAGGGTCATTGACCTTAGCCGAAGTTGAACCAATCAAGTCCTCGTCGCTGAGTTCTGGCTCTTCTTCAGTGCTCAGAACACGCGCACTCGGATTTCCTTCGTTATCTGTGATAGAAATCCCTGCATCCTGAATTCGCTGCAAGAGATCTTCAATCCCATCAGCATCCAAGGTAAAAGGAATCACCAGACTTGCATTAATTTCATCATCAGTTGCTGTCCCTTTTTGTTTATGATTACGGATAAATTCTGCTACTTGTACATCAAATGTTGTTACTTCTTTTTGTTTTGTTGCCATTATTACTCCATTCTTCTCTTTTGGGAAATTAAACGTTCCAATTCTTCTAGGGCTGTGTCGGTATCTCCTACATGGCTCGCCTCCTGCACCTTCTTTTTGATTCTCATATTGTCCTGATTCAAGAGAGCCTTGTTTCTAGTCATTTCTACTTCACTTAGTTCATGCGGTGACATCTCAGCAGGCAAATCATGAGCTAAGACTTGATACCAAGCTCTTTCAACTTCGTCTGTCTGTTCTGCTAGAACTTCTGGAGGAAGATTGCCATACTGGCCAAGCAAGTCATATAAGACCTGAAATTCAGGTGTGTCAAATGCAAAGTCTTCTCGCAAACGGTAATCGTTCAAAACAAGAGGGGATTCCACCATTCGATAAAGTAGATGAGCTTCTGCCCTCATAATAGCTGATAACTGCTTGGTGACAGGCATAGTGATTGGCGTCGGTTTGGAAATCCCTTCCATGCGATTTTGCCTTTGCGCCTGACGGCTTTCATTAACAATCTGCTCAATCTGAGCATAATCAAAGGATGCCAGACTGTCAGCTAAAATATGAATATAGCTGTTTTGAGCAGTGATAGACTTTTCTTGAACAATCAAGGGCGCTATTTTTTCAATAAATTCAATCTGAGCCTGCAGATTTTCACTATTTTCAGGCTTATACTGATGAATGTAAAACTCAATCGGACTAATACGAGTTTTTGTTAATAGATAGGCCAAGTCTTCTGGTCCATTTTTTTGTAGATATTCATCAGGATCCAAGTTATCAGGCATGCTTACGATTTGCACAGGCATATCACCAATTTCGTCCAGCGCTTTCAATGTCGCAGCTTGCCCAGCCTTATCGCCATCGTAAACAAGAACTAACTTCTTGGTTAACCTTTTCAGATGCTCAACATGCTCACGACTCAAGGCCGTTCCCATAGATGCCACAGCGTTTTCGATTCCAGCCCGATAGGCTGCGATGACATCCATGAACCCTTCCATGAGGTAAATCTCACTGGCTTTTCCAGAAGATTTTTTTGCCCTATCCATATGATATAATTCGTAACTTTTGTTAAAAATTGCAGTCGATCGGCTATTTTTATACTTAGAAGTTTGTGAATCCGTTTTCTGCCAGATACGACCTGAGAAGGCAATGACCTTTCCCTGGTCATTTGTCAGGGGAAACATAATCCGATTGTGAAAGGTGTCTACAAATTGATTGGCATCCGAGAGATAAAACAGTCCCGAATCCAAGAAATCCTCTTCACGATACTGATCAGACAAACGTTGATAGAGATAGTTTCGTTCTGGAGGTGCTAAACCAATCCGAAAATGCTTGAGCACTTCATCTGTCAAACCACGCTGATAAAGGTAGTTTCTGGCCTCTTCCCCCATGGTCGTTGTCATCAGAATAGCATGATAAAATTTGACAGCATCTTCGTGCATATCATAAAGAGCTTGGTGGGGTGAAGCTGGCTTCTGCTCACTATAAAGCGGTTTTTCTACCTCTATCCCAACACGCTGACCTAAGATTTGGACAGCCTCCATAAAGGGAACCCCTTGGTACTCCTCAATGAATTTAAAGACATCACCTGAGCGACCACAACCAAAACAGTGGTAAAACTGCTTGTCCTCTACAACGTTGAAAGAAGGTGTTTTTTCACCATGAAAAGGACAGAGCCCTAGATAGTTCCGTCCTGCCTTTTGTAAAGAAATCACATCTCCTATGACTTCCACAATGTTGGCATTGTTTTTGATTTCTTCAATGACTTGTTTGTCAACCATACACAATACCTCCATGTTATCATAGTTTACTTTATATAGTATACTTTATTTCAGAAAAAAAGTAAACCATTTCACTCATTTTCCCTACTTTATTCAAAGAGTTGATAATAATCAGAGATTTTCATTTTTGCTTTTTCTTCTTGTTTCAAATCTTGGATAATTCGTCCTTCTTTCATGACAATTAAGCGATTGCCATATTTGAGAGCATCTTCCATATGGTGGGTAATCATAAGCGCTGTCAGCTGGTCCTTCTTGACAAATTCATCCGTCAATTCCATCAAGGCCACACTGGTCTTTGGATCAAGGGCTGCAGTATGCTCATCTAACAAGAGTAATTCAGGACGCTTCAAGGTTGCCATCAAGAGACTCAAAGCCTGTCTTTGTCCACCTGATAAGAACTCAATCGGTGTATTCAAGTGTTTCTCAAGACCGTTTCCCACTTTTTCAATAGTTGCCTGAAACTCATCCTTATAGCTAGCCAGACGTCTCGGAAACAGTCCACGCTTTTCACCACGAAACTTGGCAATCAAAAGATTTTCAGCCACCGTCATACGGGGAGCTGTCCCCATCTTGGGATCTTGGAAGACTCGAGACAAATACTTAGCCCGCTTCTCTGGTGAAAACTTGGTAACATCTTCACCCAAAATACGGATGGTTCCACTGGTTAATGACAAGGTTCCTGCAATAGTGTTAAAGAGAGTTGATTTCCCAGCACCATTTCCACCTAAAATCGTGATGAAATCCTGTTCAAAAATTTCTAAGGAAACATCATTTAAAATAATCTTTTCTTCATCAAAGCCATTTTTAACGACTTTGGTTGCATTTTTTAATTCTACAATTGCTGTCATTTGCTTAATTTGGCTCCTTTCAAGATTGTTTGCTTAAATGTTGGAATCATGAGGCAGACTGCTAAAATCACGGCGCTGTACAAACGAAGGTAACTTGTATTAAATCCAAGCGCAATAACTGCCCACACTAAGAATTGATAGGCAATAGAACCCACAACGATGGCAACCAGACGCTCTGCCAAGCTCAAACTCTTGAAAATAACTTCTCCAATAATCAAACTTGCAAGACCTACAACGATAACCCCGATTCCTCGAGACACATCAGCATACCCTTCTTGCTGAGCAATGAGGGCACCTGCAAGGGCAATCACACCATTTGATAAGACCAAGCCCATGAGCTCCATGCGTCCAGTATGAATCCCGAAACTTCTAGCCATATCAGGATTGTCACCTGTAGCAATATAGGCTTGTCCTAGTTTGGTATCCAAGAAAAAGAGCATGAGAGCAATAACAAGACTGACAAAGATGAGACCTGTCAAGAGTTGGTTCAAATCTGAATCAAAAGGCAAAACATCCTGGATTTGCTTGGTTCCAAGCAATCCTAAATTTGCACGTCCCATAATCAAGAGCATGATAGAGTGACAGGAAGTCATCACCAAAATCCCTGAGAGCAAGGTTGGGATCTTCCCTTTTGTATAAAGAAGTCCTGCTGCCATTCCAGCCAAACAACCTGCTCCTACAGCAACAAGAGTCGCTAAAAATGGGTTCACTCCTTTGGTTATCAAAGTGACAGCAACAGCTCCCCCAAGAGGGAAGGAACCTTCTGTTGTCATATCTGGAAAGTTCAAAATCCTAAATGTCATAAAGATCCCCAGACCTAAAATAGCCCAGACAAATCCTTGAGAAATAATAGATAATATCATCTGTTTCTTAACCTTTTCTATATGATTTCTATTGTAAAAAATTGGAGGAGATGTCCCCAACTCCTCCATTACAGATTATTCAATCACTTGTCCCGCTTCTTTTAGAACAGAATCAGGAATCGTAATACCTAGCTCTTGTGCCAATTTTTTGTTGATAACTGACTTACCAGTTGAAAAGACATTAACTGGAGTATCGGCTGGTTTTGCACCTTTCAAGACTTGCGCAATCATTTTACCAGTTGCCACACCAAGGTCATGTTGGTCAACTACAACTGATGCCAAACCACCTGCTTCTACCATGGCAGTTGCGCTTGGATAGATTGGCTTTTTAGCTGATTGATTGCTTGATACAACTGTTGAAAATGCAGATGCAATGGTGTTATCGATTGGAATCCAGATAGCATCAACCTTGCTAGTCATAACGTTAACTGTTGAAGCAATTTCATTTGTTGAAGGAACAGCAAATGTTTCGACTGTCAAACCTGCTTTTTCAGCATAAGCCTTAAATTCTTCTACCTGAGTTTTGGAATTATCTTCACTACTTGAGTAAAGAGCTCCAATTGTTTTCACATTTGGTGTCAAAGCTTTGATGAGTTCAACTTGTTGTTGAGCGGGATTGTGGTCAGATACCCCTGTAATGTTGCCACCTGGTTTTTTCAAATCTTTGACCAAGTTAGCTCCGATTGGGTCTGTAATAGCAGCCATGATAACCGGTAGATCTTTTGTGGCACTAGCTAAACCTTGAGCAGCTGGTGTTGCAATACCAACCACAAGGTCATTCCCATTTGCAACCAATTGTTTACTCATTGTCGCAACCTTACTTTGGTCACCTTCTGAGTTCATAAAATCGATTTTAAGTTGATCATCTTTATAACCTTCTTCTGCAAGTCCATCTTGTATCCCTTTATAAATCAAATCAAGAGATGGATGGCTCACAAACTGAAGAACACCAACTTTGGCAACTTTCTTCTCATTCTTAGCTTCTGGTTTATTCATTGAAGAGTAAATCAAGCTTCCTGCTACTAAGACTGCTAATGCAGCGATAATCCCAATTAAACGTTTATTTTTCATTCTATTTCTCCTTTTATTCCTTTAAAATACTTCACTTATCTAATACTCTTCGAAAATCTCTTCAAACCACGTCAGCGTCGCCTTACCGTAGCTATGGTTACTGACTTCGTCAGTTCTATCCACAACCTCAAAGCAGTGCTTTGAGCAACCTGCGGCTAGCTTCCTAGTTTGCTTTTTGATTTTCATTGAGTATAAACAATTGACGCCATCGTTTTCTTTCCATACTAACCTCCATCAAAAAAGTCCTCACACAAAAAAACTTGTGTGAGGACGTCGATGCGCGGTACCACCTCAATTATAGGGAATTTCCCTATCGCTCTGTCTCGCAATAACGAGATGCACTGTAAGGTGTGCTCACCGAATTTTTATGATTTCAAATTCTAAATACTATTCAGCCCAATTTTCATCATCATCACTTATCTGTTTTCAGCTACCACAGACTCTCTAAAAAGTTTATTATGATTACTTTTCTGAATGGTTAAATTATATCATTTTTCAACTACTTGTCAAGACTCTTTTAGCATTTTTTTAACTATTCAAAAACTTCCCCTATGAAAAAGAGGAAGTTTGATTGGTATCAGCCTGAATTACGCAATCCTGTCGCAATTCCGTTGATGGTTGTATGGATTAATTTTTCTTGGTCGCTAGATAATTCTCCTCGGCGTTGACGTTTAATCAACTCCAACTGGATATAGTTGAGAATATTAAAGTAAGGCATACGATAATCCAAACTTGCTTTTAGATATGGATTTTCAGCCAAGAGTTCATCGTAACCTTCGATAGCCAAGATAACTTCCTTGGTAACTTGCCATTCATTTAGAATAGTCTCATAGATTGCTTTTACTTGATCATCTTCACACAGTTTGGCATATTCAAAAGCAATATTCATATTTGATTTTGACAAGACCATATCAACATTTGAAAGAAGTGATTGGAAGAAAGGCCAGTTTTGGTACATATCTCGTAAGATAGCGATATTCTCTGGATTTTTATCGATAAATTCTTTGAAGCTTGAACCAACCCCATACCAGCCAGGGAACATGACACGACTTTGCGACCATGAGAAGACCCAAGGGATAGCTCGCAAACCACCGATTTCAGTAATAGTCTTACGAGCAGCTGGACGAGAACCAATGTTAAAGCTTGAAATAGCCTTAATCGGACTTGACTCGAAGAAATAATCATAGAAATGATCATTTCCAAAGACCAAATCACGGTAGATATCGTAACTACGGTCCACCACTTGGTCCATAATAGCTTCATAACGATTTGAGGTATTGGTATCACTCTTCTTCTGAGTAATCATACGGTTAATGGCTGCAGATACTAACATTTCAAGATTATAGTAAGCTGCGTCTTTATTACCGTATTTATTCCCAATTACTTCACCCTGCTCCGTCAAACGGATACGATCCTTGATAGACTTAAGCGGTTGAGAAGTGATAGCTTCATAGGTTGGTCCACCACCACGACCGACAGTCCCACCACGACCATGGAAGAAGGTAACCTTAACGCCAAATTCATCTCCAATAGCAGTCAATTGTTGTTGAGCCTTGTAGAGGGTCCAACATGATGATAGATAACCACCATCTTTATTACTATCAGAGTAACCAAGCATGATTTCTTGGTAGTTATTACGTGAAGCAATCCATTTCTTAGCAAGAGGAAGAGAAAGGTATTCTCTCATGGTTTCTTCTGAGTGGTCCAAGTCCTCAATTGTTTCAAAAAGAGGAACAATTTGGACACGGGCTCTTTCTTTATCAACTAACCCTACTTCTTTTAGCAAGATAGCCAATTCCAACATGTCTGATACGCTGGTTGCATGTGAAATGATGGTCTGACGAATGACATCATCTCCCAACTTATCTTTCAACTTACGAGCAGCCTTAAAGATGGCCAATTCTTTTTCGAGTAACTCTGATTTTTCAACATGAGTGGCAGAAAGAATACGTGGATCTTCTTCCAATTCTTTCAAAAGAAGCTGGCATTTTTCTTCTTCACTTAGTTCACTATAATGAGAATGAATACCTGCTGATTTCAAGAGTTCAGCTACACAAGCCTCATGAACACTAGAATCTTGACGCATGTCAATAGATGCCAAATAGAAACCAAAAATTTCAACTGCCTGAATCAATTCAACAAAATCACCAGAAATCAGTGCTTCACCCTTGTTTTCCAAGAGGGAATCACGAATGGTAATTAAATCCTTATAAAAATCATTAGCTGTTTCATAGCGAGCTCCAACTTCCTTATCCTCAATCAAATAAGCTTTTGTCGCTTGGATTTTTGATTGAATATCAAACAAGGCACGACGGTATAGCTCTTTTTCACGATAAATAGAATTATCCTTAGACTGACGAGCCATTTCTCTGACTTGCTTGCTCACATTGACAATACTGGTTGAGAGAGAGAACTCACGATAAAGTTGGTAAATCTTTTCATCATAGTAATTCATGATGACTCCACACTGGGTCATAGCAGATTGTTTCAAGGTATCTGCTGTAACAAAAGGATTACCATCACGGTCTCCACCAATCCACATACCCATGGTAATTGGTTTAGGATGTTTCAACTCCAAACCGTGTTTTTTAGCCAGACGCTTGTACTCAGCAGTCAAATGAGGAACTGCTTTCAAGAATGAGCTATTGTAGTATTCCATTACATTCGTGATTTCATTGGTTACTTTTAATTTCTTTTCACGAATCATATCTGTCTGCATGATAATCTCAATGTAACGACGGAGATCATTATGCCATTTTTCCTTATTAATCAAGCCTAATTTCACATCACGATACTTACGCAAGAGGGTGTGGATATGGTTGGTCAAATCCAACATACTCTTACGTTGCACTTGTGTTGGATGGGCTGTCAAAACAGGAACAACATTCAAGTGTTCAAGAATTTCAACCGCATTTTCTTTTTCTGCAACCATTTTGATTGTTGCTGACAACTTACCAAGATAATCTTGATCAATATTATTTTGGTGATTGATTTCATAAGCTAAATCCACATCTTCTGAAATATTAATCAAAAGAGGCAAGATAGAGAAATAGCGTGAAATATAAGCCATTTCATCATTTGTCAGACTAGTAACTAATTGGTTCAAACCTTGATAATCTTCTTGAGTTGACAATTCCTTCAACTGCATGATTTTTTCAAAAGTCTCTGGGGCAAGCATGTTTTTAGTGATATCTTCTAACAATTCTGTTAAAATCAATACTTCTTCTTGTATAACAGCTTTATTACTATAGTTTTCTAATTTTTGAAGAGACATAGGTAATCCTTTCCACTCTCAGCTCTACATATAGTTTGATGAGTGAGCTTCTAACTCCTCATATAATCGGGCACGTTTTTCACTTGCATCAATATTTAAGACAAAGGCGATGGCTACAGACAAGACTAGGAGACTGTTCCCTCCTTGCGATAAGAAGGGGAAGGTTACTCCTGTCGAGGGAATAATACCAGAAATTCCACCGATATTGACAAAGACCTGTACCAACATCATCCCCCCAACCCCAATCGCCATCATAGAATTAAAGGGATTCTTAGCACGAATTCCTACTAGGATAATTCGTAAAATCAGGAAAAAGACAAGTGCTAAAATCAAGCTGGCTCCCACAAATCCAAACTCTTCAATAACAATTGAAAATACAAAGTCTGTATGTGCCTCTGGTAAATAACCACGTTTTTCTATTGAATTTCCTAAGCCTAGACCAAACCACCCACCATTTACCATGGCAAAGTAGGAATTTGCAAGTTGGTGGCCTGACCCTGCCAAATCGGCAAAGGGATTAAAGTAGGCACTGAAACGCTTAGCAACGTAACCAAATACTGGAACTTTTGAAAACTTATCAACCCCGATCATAGAGATAGCTGATAAGGATAGGGCTGAAACTCCAAATAATACACCGATAAAGACTATAAACCAACGATGAGCAATTCCACTAACTGTATACATAATCAAGGCGACAAGAACTAGGATGGTAGCATTCCCCAAATCTGGGAAAATAGCTAAACTTCCTATCATTACTAGTAGGACGAAGCGCCAATCATTAAAAGCACGAGGAATCCATTGATTTTGAGTTAAAACTTGAAAATCGTAAATCCCAATTTCATCCTGTTGTTTTGAAAAACGTTGGGCCAAGTACCAGACGATGATAATCTTCAAATACTCTGCTGGCTGAATGGTCAAAGGTCCTACTGAAATCCAACCATAGGCTCCATTGACTGGCGTACCAATTAAGCGAGCCAAAGCTAAGAGAATCAGCTCAACAAACATAACAATAAATAAAAGTCGTTCTTTTCTCAAAAAATTCAATTTCAGCTTATATATCAAGGCAATCAATATTAAACTAAATATCCAAAACATTCCCTGACTTCGAACCAATTGGAGGGCACTTTTACCTTCTTCGATAAGAATGGCACTGGTTGTCGAATAAACCACAATCAAGCCCAAAATAGATAAAAGTAAGTAAGGAACTAGAATAGAATAGTTTAATAGGTGCCTCTTACTAATCTTCATAGTATCACCAATCTAATGAGAACAAAAGAAATTATTCCCAAATTCCGTTTATTTTCTAGTTTTGATTGCTATTATACCATTTTTTCCGAAAGAAAAAAACTCTTACCCTTAAGATAGAAGATTTTCTCATAAGAAAAAGAGCACTTGGCTCTTTTCTGTTTTATTCTTTTGAAGAACTGCTTGAGCTTGAATCTCCACCACCAATGTATTGAGTAAAGATATTTTGGAAGGCCTGGTCTTTAACCTTGATATTGGCTGCTTGCAATTCTTTTCCGATAATACTTTGAACAAATGATGCGTCGTTTTGTTTTTGAGTTAAGATAACAGTTTTTAATTTTTCTTTATAGTCATCGATATTAGATGATTTTTCTGTTTTCTTAATCAGTTTAACAATGTAATATTGACTGCTGTAGGCTTGTGTTCCAGTAACACTAATCACATCAGAAACACCGTTTACATCTAAAGCAAAAGCAGCTTTTTTAACTTGTTCTGGTACTTCTGTTGAAGCAGAATCAAAAGTGATTTCTCCACCATTCGCTTTAGTTTTCTCATCTGTTGAATTATCTTTGGCTAATTGAGCAAAGTCTGCATCACTAGCTTTAGCTTTTTCAAGAATTTCTTTAGCTTTGTCTTCATTGTCCAAACGGATAATTTGAGCAGTCACATCAGGAGTGTATTCGTCAAAGGCCTTCTTATAAGCATCATCTGTCAATTCAGCTTCTGCTGCTTTCTTAACTGCCAACTCAACCAATTTACTTGTACGAATTTGAGCTTTACGTGTTTCAAGAGTCATTCCTGCTTGTGACAAGACACGTTGGTAGTTCTCACCATATTGTTTCTCTTCTTCAGCAATTGTATCGTTGACTTCTTTGTCATCTACTTCTGAACCGTATTGTTTCTCAAATACTTTTTGGATAGTCAAGTTCAACAACACTTGTTGAGCTGAAGGATTGCTTTTCACTTGCTCATAAAATTGATGTTCTGTGATGACATCCCCTTTCATGCTGATAAGGTCTGCCCCTTCTGAACCTTTCGAACAAGCTGCTAATGTTGCTACTGATAATAATGTAATGGCACCTGCCAATAGTTTTTTCTTCATGTCTACTCCTTTGAGATAAGTGTTACCCTATCTATTTTACTATATTTTCTTAAATTTTTCTGAAAATCATTCGCTGTCAGGCAATTGAACATCTGCTACATTTTTACGAAGCATGAGAATTCCGTCCCCCAGAGGTACTAGTGTTGCGGTGAGTCCTGGATTGTCTAAGGTTGCATCAAATAGTCTTTGAAGTCCTCTGTAAATAGTTCGCTGACCACGACGGACTTCCATAATATCCTTGGCAACATCACCACCTTGGAAAATATCATCCAAAACAACCACACCACCAACTTCCAAATGTTTGAGGATTTCTGGAAGAAAGACGATGTATTTAGACTTGGCAGAGTCCATAAAGACGAAATCATAGGACTCTGTCAAGGTAGATAAGACATCTACCGCATCTCCTTCTAGGAGCGTAATTTGCTTGCGACTGTCAAACTGGGCAAAATTTTCCTTGGCAAAACCAATCATTTCTGGATTGCGGTCAATGGTTGTAATCTTGGCATTTGGCGCATGTTCTGCCATCAAGAGGGCTGAAAACCCGATGGCCGTCCCAATTTCTAGAATGTTTTTAGGTTGTATGGTTTCCATGAGAAAACGGAAATAAGCAACCGTTTCATGGGGAATAATGGGAATATTTTCCTTGCGGGCAAAGTCTTCCAATTCTTTCAAAGATCCTGTGACCTGCTTTTGGCGCTGACGCATCAAGTCTACAATTTCTTCCTTGACGACAGGGCGACGCATGTTATGGTTGGCATTTTTACTATATGATTCAACCATCTTATGCCATTCCCAATTTTTCAACAAGTGCTTCAAACTCATTTAAACGACGTTCAAAGACTGCAAAGGCATCGTTGAGGTAGTCTTCCTTCTCCATATCAACTCCAGCTTTTCTCATGACATTAAGTGGATAGTCAGACTTACCTGCCTTGAGATAGTCGATATAGCGGTCACGGTCTTCTTGATTACCATGGACAATCTTTTCAGCCAAGGCTGAGGCTGCTGCAAAGCCAGTTGAATATTGGTATACATAGTAGTTATAGTAGAAGTGTGGAATGCGAGCCCACTCGTATTGGATTTCAGGATTGTCTTCCTTACTCAAACCATAATACTCTTGGTTCAAGTCTGCGTAGAGTTTATTTAGGAAATCACTTGTCAAGACTTCTCCATTTTGGTCCGCTTGGTGGATAGCGTGTTCAAACTCAGCAAATTGAGTTTGACGGAAAACTGTCCCACGGAAACCATCTAGGAAGTTATTGAGAATAGCAAAGCGCGTTGCATCATCTTCCACTTCTTCCAATAATTTCTCCGTCAAGATATTTTCATTGGTAGTTGATGCAATCTCAGCCAAGAAGATAGAATAATCTCCGTAAACATAAGGCTGAGTTTCACGAGTATAGCTTGAATGCATACTGTGACCTGTTTCATGAACAAGGGTGAAGAGATTGTCTAGATTGTCCTGCCAGTTGAGAAGCATGAAGCCATTGGTATCGTAAGAACCACCAGAGTAGGCTCCTGAACGCTTGCCTTGGTTTTCGTAAACATCAATCCAACGCTCGCTGAAGGCACGTTTAACACGGCTCAAGTAATCCTCACCCAAGACTGCCAAGGCATCTTCTGCTTTTTTCAAGGCTTCTTGGTAGGTAAAACTATATTCAACAGATGAAAGCGGTGTGTAGACATCGTACATCTTGAGGTCTGAAATTCCCAAGATTTTTGAACGAAGTTCAAGGTAACGATGCAAGAGTGGCAAATGCTTGCGAACTGCTGCTACCAAATTGTCATAAACACTCTCTGGAACAAAATTTGCTGCAAGGGCTGCATGACGAGCACTCTTATAGTTGCGAACTTTGGCACGGTAGTTTTGCACCTTAACATTGGTTTGCAAGGTTTTGGCATAGGTATGTTGGAATTGTTCATAAGTCGCATAAAGTGCTTGATAGGCACCACGACGCACCTCACGATTTTTAGACTCCATCAAACGTGTGTAAGTCCCATGAGAGAGCTGAACTTCTTTACCATCATCGTCAAGGACATAAGGGAACACAATATCCGCATTGTCCAAGATAGCGAAGGTTTCACTTGCCGAACCAAAGATTTCTCCAGCTCCAGCCAATAATTCTTCTTCACGTTGTGATAGAACGTGTTCCTTGCCTTGTAAAAGCTTGTCAAAATAGTGTTGATAAACCTGCAATTTTGGTTGAGCCTCTAAAAAGTCAGCATACTGCTTTTCACTAATTTCCATAAATTCAGGCTCATAGAATGAAAAGGCTTGGTCCAGCTGGCTGTATAGAGTCATTGCCTTGGCATAGTACTCTTGGTACTTGGCTTCACGAGTGTCCTGGTCATTTTTCATATGAGCATAAACGTAAAGCTTCTCCATTTGGCGTTCCATCTCAAAAGAAAATTCAGTAATTTCGAGTAGGCTATCCGCACTATCCAAGAGATGGCCTTCATACTGGGCTACTGTCTCCAATTGTTCTGTTAACTCTTTTAAGGCTTCTTCCCAAGCCTGGTCAGTTGGGTAAATCGTTGATAGATCCCATGTATCTTTTTCATTTATTTCATGTCTTTGTAATACCATTAGATTCCTCCATCCTTTCTATTCTACCATATTTTTCAAGAAATATTGCTGATAAAAGGCTGGTGGATAAAGCTTTTGCCAATCATTTTGAGGATTTTCTTGGTAATAGGTGTAAAAGTGCTGATAATAGCTGGTCAAATCTTGCTCAATCTGGAAAAATTTGCCTACTAGTGGCCGAATTTGTGGATACCATTCTTTTAGCCCATAAGTCAGGAGATTTTCTCCCTTCTGATAGGCTTCTGCTTGTTCTTTCATCCAAAAGGGATGTTGATAGTACAGCTGTTGCCGGATATAGCGACAGATGTCCTTGTCCTGGGAAACGGTAAAATGCGATATTTTTTGTTTCTTATAGGGAAGACGTAATATCTCCAGTAGACTAGCTTGACCATAGGGAAATTCCTTAATCTGATAATGAAGTTTACCTCGGAGATCTTGGTGAATCAGGTATTTGAGTCTTAAAACTTGCTTTTTACTTTCTAATTCCCAAACATAAAATCCCATGTTTTGACTGAAGTATAGAAAACCTTGTTGCAGACGAGTCAAACGATCCTTGAGCCAAAGTTTTTCCCCCAGCAACCACAGTACTTGGTAACCCTGACTACGATAGCCCTCACTACGTTCTTTAAGAACTTTTTGAGGCAAGGGACTACACTGAACCTCTAAAGCTAGATTGCCATTTACAAATACATCCGCAATCTGTTTAAGTTCTGGAAGCTTGTATTCTAATTGCACCTCTGCATCTTTTTCCAACCAGTGATAAAGTGATTCTTTATTTGCCAGGTGTCCTGGACTTTCATTTTCAGAGGAAAAATCACAGTCTTTTAAGGTTTTGTGGGCAAAATGGGTCCGGACACTTGGTCCTTGACGCAAACGGAGCTGACCTCCACAAGCTGGGCAGGTGTATTCTTCCTTCTCAAGCTTATCCTCTAACACATTTACCAGCTGTCCCCTAGCATCTCTCGCAACAAACATAATTTCCCTCCTTTTCTATATTATTCGTAAAAATTAATAATCGTATTTTTAATTATAGAAAAAAGTATAGTAAATCGAAATAAAATATAAGCAAATTGATTGAGAAATTATAATTAATTGAAATAAGATATGAACAATTTTATTAGGTGAATCAAATTAATTTCTAAAAATATTTTAGTAGCAGTTGTATACTATACTAGTTTTAATCTGCTATAAAATCAAATTTCTAACAATAGTTAAGAATTTATATCGTACTTTTCCAGTTTCATTTCACTATACTATAATTAACAAAAAATCTCCTAGCAGGATTTCCTGCTAGGAGATTTTCTTATGAGAGGTACTTGTCTAAGCTTTGAAAATCGGATTTACCATCTGATAATTATCAAACAATCTACCAATTAAGCTTCTTCATCTTCTTTACGACGACGACCTGCAAGACCAAGACCAAGTAATGCACTTGCTACAGCTGCTACCATAGCTACAGTAGAATCTGCTGTGCCTGTATTTGGCAATTCTTTAGTTGCTGTACGCGCATTTGCTTGTGCTGATGCTGTTTGGCTAGCATTTGCTACTTGAGTAGTAGCTGGGGCTACAGCTGGCGTTTGATCAGCTTGGTCATTAGCTGACGTTGCATGATTAGTCGATGAAGCAACTTTCGCCATGAAGTCTTCGATACGTTTCACCATTGCATCCACTTCTGCTTGACTTGCTTTTGCATTGGCAAATACTGCTTTAGCTTCTGCTAATAATGCAGTCGCTTCTAGTGCAGTTGCTGCATCAAGCCTAGTTGACTCTTGGATGATTAGTTCATCTAATTGACGAATAGCGCCTTCTAACTTAGCTTTATCCACTTTCGTTTCAGTGTTAGTAGCTCCGTTATTTCTACCATAATCTGGAAGAGCAGTTTCTGGTTTAGAATCCCCATTTTGTGAAGCAACAACTCTAACCGGTACTTTTACAGTTACTTCTGTTCCATCTGGTAATCTTAACATTACTTTAGCAAACTTATCACCTAATGTATTTGTATCAGGTAAGTCTATGCTAATCACTGTAACATTCTCTGGTAAGCTTAGTTTTGAAATGATATCAGCTTGAGTAATTGCTTTTCCACGTTCAACTTTTACAACTCCTGTAATTGATGCTTGAATGTATGCTTCAAGGTTGAAAGTTGGGCGATTATAAACTAATGATTCTTGATCGATTTGGTATAAGAATGTTCTTAAAGCTTTCTCTACTGCTTCACTATCTGTTGCATTATCGATTGCTTTCTTAGCTGATTCAGCTTCTGCTCTTACTGATTTCTTAGCAACTTCTTTTTCTGCATCTGTTAAGTCAGTTCTTGCATCAATGGCTTTTTCTTTTTCCGCTAAAGCTTTATCAATTGCTGCTTTGGCTGTGGCTTTTCCAACTGGATTCACTGCTTTGATTGCTGTTTCGCCTTTGGATTGGGCTGCTTCTACTGCGGCTTGTGTATCTGCTTTTTTAATGGCTTCTACTGCTTCGGTAGCTGCTTTAGCTACCTCTGCTTTGGCTGCGGCTTTTTCTTCTGCTGATAATTTATCATTCTTATCGATTTCTGCAATTTTTTCTTCTGCAACTTTTTGAATCGCGTCTAACGCTTTTTCTTTGCCGACTGGATTCACTGCTTTGATTGCTGTTTCGCCTTTGGATTGGGCTGCTTCTACTGCGGCTTGTGTATCTGCTTTTTTAATGGCTTCTACTGCTTCGGTAGCTGCTTTGGCTACCTCTGCTTTGGCCGCTGCTTTTTCCTCAGCTGATAAGCTAGTATTCTTGTCAATTTCAGCTAATTTAGCTTCCGTTGTTGTTTGAATTGCTTCCAAGGCTTTTTCTTTGCCGACTGGATTCACTGCTTTGATTGCTGCTTCGCCTTTTTCTTGTGCAGCATTTACAGCTTCTTGTGTTGTCGCTTTTTGGATAGCTTCTACTGCTTCGATGGCTGCCTTAGCTACTTCTGCTTTGGATGCGGCTTTTTCTTCAGCTGATAATTTAGCATTCTTATCGATTTCTGCAATTTTTTCTTCTGCAACTTTTTGAATCGCATCTAACGCTTTTTCTTTGCCGACTGGATTCACTGCTTTAATCGCTGTTTCGCCTTTTGATTGAGCTGTATTTACAGCTTCTTGCGTTTCTGCTTTTTGGATGGCTTCTACTGCTTCGGTAGCTGCTTTAGCTACCTCTGCTTTGGCTGCGGCTTTTTCGTCATCGGATAAGCTAGTATTCTTATCAATTTCGGACAACTTAGCTTCTTTTGTCGCTTTAATTGCTTCCAAGGCTTTTTCTTTGCCGACTGGATTCACTGCTTTGATTGCTGTTTCGCCTTTGGATTGGGCTGCTTCTACTGCGGCTTGTGTATCTGCTTTTTTAATGGCTTCTACCGCTTCTATGGCTGCCTTGGCTACTTCTGCTTTGGCTACAGCTTTTTCTTCAGCTGATAATTTATCATTCTTATCGATTTCTGCAATTTTTTCAGCTGCAGCAGCTTCTACCGCTGCTTTAGCTTCATTTACAGCTTCTTTGCCAATTGAATTCACTGCTTTAATAGCTGCTTCACCTTTTGCTTTTGCTGCGTCCACTGCGTCTTGTGTATCTGCTTTTTGGATGGCTTCTACTGCTTCGGTAGCTGCTTTTGCTACCTCTGCTTTTGCCGCTGCTTTTTCTTCATCGGATAACTTAGTATTATTATCGATTTCTTGTTCTTTTGCTGCTTTTTCAGCATTAATAGCTGTAATTGCTGCTTCTTTTTCGATAGCTAATTTTCCATTATCTTTTGCAGAGTTGATACCCTCTTCAGTTGTTGCATTATCAATAGCATCTGTTGCAGCTTTTGCTTCTTTAGCTACTTTTGCTTTTTCTTCCGCTTTTTGTTCTGGTGTTAAACTTGTACTAGCTTCAATAGCATCTGTCGCTTTTTTTGCAGCATCTGCAATTTCTTTTTTAGCACCGTCTCTGTCAAGTTCTTTCAACAATTCTGCAGCTTTATCTAAAGCTGTTTTCGCTGCATCTACTTTTGCTTGAGCTGCTTTTACTTCTTCTTTTGTTGCATTATTGCCTTTTGCTAAAACTTTGGTTGCTTCTGCTTTGGCTGCTTCTAATTGTGCTTTTAATTCTTCAAATTCTGCTTCATATGCTTTAATACTATCTGCTGTTTTACCAGTTGTATCAGCTTTTTTCAATGCATCAGAGTTCGTTTTTAATTTTGTTTTTTCTTCAGTAGTTGCCGCTTCTACAAGAAGATTTTTCGCTGTTTCTAATTCCGTTTTCACTGCATCTACTTTCGCTTGAGCCGCTTTAACTTCCTCTTTTGTTGCATTATTGCCTTTTGCTAAAACTTTGTCTGCCTCTGCTTTTGCTGCTTCTAATTGTGCTTTTAATTCTTCATATTTTCTTTCATATGCTGCGATACTATCTGGTGTTTTACCTGTTTCATCAGCTTTTGTTAATAAATCTGCAGCTGATTTTAATTTAGCTTTCTCTTCTGCTGTTGCAGCTTCTACTAAAACTTGTTTCGCTGTTTCTAATGCCGATTTTTTCTCATTAACTTTATTTAAAGCTTCCGTTACTTGAGTTTGTGTTGCATTTTCGTCATTAATTACTGTTTCTGCTTCTTTAATTGCTTCTTGTGCAGCTGTTTTCGCATCGTTATACGCTTTTGCACTATCTGCAGTTTTTCCTTGTGTTGGATCTGCTTCTGTTACTAAAGTACTTAACGCTTCTTTTGCTTTTGTTAACTCTGTTTTGTCTGCTTTATTCACTAATAATTCTGCAGCTTTTGTTAATTCCGCTTTTGCAGCATCTACTTTTTCTTGAGCTGCTTGAGCTTCTGCTTTAGATGCATTATTTTCTTTTGCTAATACTGCGGCAGCTTCTGTTTTTGCTGCTTCTAATTGTGCTTTAATCGCTTCGTATTTTGTATTATAGACCTCAATACTTTTTGGTGTTTTTCCAGTTGTATCAGCTTTTACTAATGAATCTGCATCTGATTTCAATTTAGCTTTTTCTTCTGCTGTTGCGGCTTCAATTAAGCCATCTTTAGCTTCTTGTAGAGCTGTTTTTTTAGCATTTACTTTTTCTAAAGCTGCAGATACTTGTTCTGGTGTTGCATTATCGTCATTAATTACAGTCAAAGCTGCTGCTATTTCAGTTTTTGCTGCTTCTTTTGCAGCATTGTATGCTTTTGCAGTATCAGTTGTTTTTCCAGGTGTTGGATCTTCATTCACTAAGGCATCTAATTCAGCTTTTGAATTCGTTAATCCTGTTTTATCAGTTTTCAAGCCTGATTGTTTAGCTAATAAATCTTGTAAAGCTTGCTTAAAATTAGGTGTTCTAGCAGCAGGATTTGCTAATAGTGTTCTAACTTTTTCTAATTCTGCTTCATAATCTTGAATTGTTTGAGAAGTTTTACCATTTTTATCTGCTGATTCTGTAGCTTTTAATTTATCATAAATTCTTTGTAAAAGATTTCTTGCTACATTACTAGTATCTTGCGCAATTGAGAAGTCAGCTCCTGTAACAGGCACTGAATATTTGTCATCCCAAGCTTGATAACTCATCCCTGTTTTATCTTGGTCTGCTAAACTTACTCTAACCTTGTAATGGTCTGCACCTTGAGGTAATGCAATAGGCTTACTCGTAAATGTTCCAGCAGTTCCATTTGGTTTATTCCCAGGTTGTGCCATTAATTTTTCAGCTTCTCTTTTACCAATGAAATTCTTACGTACAGTGTGGTCAACACCTGAATCTATTGTAGTCGAATTACTACTATCTGAAATTTTAATTTTTGCTTTATTCGTTCCATCTTTAGCTGCTGTCACAACCTGTTTAGCATCATTTATATTTTTAGAAGGATCAAAAGTCGTCTCATAAATCTTTGTTTCCGTAGTACCTTCGATACTATACACTTCTACTTTATATCTAGCTTTTCTACCTTCACTATCTCCAACATAACCAGGTTTAAACTTAACAATTACATCTGAACCTTCTTTAGTCGAATAGGCTTTAAATGTTTTTTTCAATCCCTTTATATCTTGCAAGATTTTTTGTAATTCCTCCACCTTCACCAGTCGGTTTGTAAGTACTATTATCATAAACAACTTCATCTCTATTACTTCTAGTTCTACTCTTTGATAATAGTAAAGTATACTCTGTATCTCTATCGAAAGCTTGTTCTTGCAACCAAACAGTATCATCTAGTGTTGAATTGATTGTTTCAAGAGGGTATACACCTTCTTCAGTTCTTCTAGCAATAGCGAATACTCCTCCATCTACTGCTGTCCATCCTCCGAACTCAGTAATTTCTTTTACAGTACCTTTTGCTACTTCCTTACTATCACCTAAACTATCCATATTTTGTGAAAGTTTTGAATTATTTTCAACTGTAGGATCTAATGCTAATAATGCTTTAACTAAAGTATTTAAATCTGCATCATCTGCAGGCGCTGTATAAGTTTGGTTCGCAGCAGGATCTGTATTCGTTGTAGCTGCTCCCGTACGAAATGGATTATTTGTATCCAAAGCCTTTCCATTACGTTCATCTTTAGAACCTGAGTTTGCAATAGAGTTAGATTCTGAAGATTTTTCAGTATTTGTAGCTTTAATACCTACAGTAGCTTTTCCATTTGTCGTATCTACTGCTGGTGCTTCTTTTTTCTCTTCTGGTTTTGTTTGTAATTTTGTTGTTGCAACAATTAAGTTTGCGTGTGCTTGTGATAATTCCGATTGTGTTTTTGCAGTACTTAAAGCTGTTTTGGCTGCTTCTAAGACATCTCTAAGATTGTTAACGCTTTCTTCCGTCTTAGTAGCATATGTTCCTTTAGCAAACTTTCCATCAATTTCTTTGATTAAATCTGTTAATTCTTTCTTATCTAGAGTCTCCACCTTCTGAGGTGCTGATTCTGGATAAGGACTATTTTCAACTGTTGAAGGTTGAGTATTTGTCTCTACTGTTGCAGCAGGACTAGTGGCTACTGTGTTCCCTTCGTAGGTCCCATTCTGGACATTCTGATCTTTAGGTTGCGGTGCTTGAGTCTCCCCCCCATTAGTTGAAGGCACCCCTTGCTCTGTAGCAGATACTGCTCCATTTCCTAAAAACATGAACAAGGCAGCCACTGCTACACTAGCTGCACCAAAGCTGACCTTACGAATAGAAAAACGTAATTGCTTTTCACGATCGTATTTACCCTTATGAAACATCTAATTTCCTCCAAAATAAATATTTGTATCACATCTTATAATACACTTTTACTCTAATAATTACAATAACTCCTATTTCATATTTTTTAATCCATTACAGTCTTTTATGCGTATATATATGCATAAAAGTGATTTTATTCTATTATTATAGAGTTTCTTGGAATAAAAATTATATTGTCAGAAATATTATTTTTTTATAACATTTAGCATTTTTTTAAAGATCCGGAAATTTCCAGATCTTCATTCTTATTTACTTTATTTTCTTAGCTAGCATGGTCGCAAAGCGTAGTTGAATACGATTGCCATTCTCATCGCGACGGTGAAGATGGCCTGGATTTTCATTGTACTTAACCAATTCCCAGTCCTTATAATAGTCTGCCAGTTCCCCTTCCTTAAAAGTAAATGGGAAGTTCACTGAGCAAGGATAATTCTCCGTATCCATGGCACAAACGATAAGATTATAGCCACCAACAGTGGTTTTCTCCTGCATGTTTTTGATAATTGCAGGAATGCGATCTGCTTGCAGAAACATCAAAACAACTGTCGATATGATGAAATCATAGTCTTGCCCAATGCTAGCTGAATTGATATCGTAAAGACCAACAGGCATGTCTAAATCTTCCTGCTCAACAATGCTTTGTAAGATTTCAAGGGACAGTTCATTTTGATCGACAGCTGTCACATCAAAACCGTGCTGGGCTAGAAAGAGTGCATTACGGCCTTGACCACAGCCCAAATCCAAGGCTTTCCCTGGTTTTACTGTCTGCATTGCCTCTAGAACCTCTGAATGAACAGGATTGGTATTGTATTTCTTAGGGAAATAATCCTCAGGTTTACAATAAAATTCCAAGTACCATTCTACATCATCTGTGGCTGCTTCCACTCGGTGCCAGGCTTGTGGTTGTGCCATGGGATTGTCAGCTCCTGCTTCAAAGAGGTGCTCAGCTAAAACCTCACCATCTGCTGTCAACTCAATAAACTTGAGAGCTCCCTTCAAGACAGTAATTTTCCCCCAAGTCCCAACCTTGGTATTGTGCTTCTGCTGAACCACCTCTGGCATGGTTTCTTTCGTCCACAAGGGCATACGTTTATAGGCAACTAGTTTTTCCATTTTCATTCCTCTTTTTATCGCTGGTTGACTGCTTTCATCACGCGCGCAATATCGCGATTCTGCTCACGACGTTTGATTGACTCACGTTTGTCATAGTCATGCTTTCCTTTGGCAAGTCCTAAAAGAAGCTTGGCATAACCATCTTTGATATAAACTTTAAGGGGAACCAGGGTCATTCCTGTTCCTTTAGTCTCTTGTTCTAATTTTTGGATTTGCTTTTTATGGAGCAGGAGTTTGCGACGACGTTCTGGTTCCTGGTTCCAGATATTGCCCTCTTCGTAAGGAGCGATATGAACATTACTCAACCAGACCTCCCCATTTTTCACTTGAGCAAAGCCATCCTTGAGATTGATTCGAGCTGCTCGTACACTCTTGATTTCAGTTCCAGTCAGGACCATCCCTGCCTCTAGCGTATCTACGATTGTATAGTCGTGGCGCGCCTTTTTATTTTGTGCGACGACCTTTCCCTCGCCCTTTGCCATGCTTGGCTCCTTTCTTAGCTACTTCCTTATAAAAAGGTTTCTTTCCTTTTTTCTTCTTGTCTTTTTGTGAATGCTTGCGCTTATCATTTGAGCGTCCTGATTTTCTCTTATCTTCCTTCTTATCTGAACGACGACTTGAACCACGTCCTCTGTCACTGCGATTAGACTGTTTTAAGCCTTTTTCAATCACATCAAACTCACTTGGAATATAAGAGAAGTCAATTTCGCCCGTCATCTTATCCGCTCTTTCAACTCGGATACGGATTTGCTGACCTACACGAAAGGTTGTTCCTGATTTCTCTCCACGCAGAGTCAAATCACGTTCGTTGAAATGATAAAATTCAGGTAAATTAGTGATGTGAATCAAGCCTTCAACTGTGTTTGGCAATTCGACAAAGAGACCAAACTTGACAATGCTGGACACAACCGCATCGTACTCTTCACCCACGTATTCTTCCATGTACTCAGCCTTTTTCATGGCTTCGACTTCACGCTCAGCCTCGATGGCACGACGCTCACGGTTGGAAGACTGGGTCGCAATCTCTGGAATCACTTGTTCAAAATGCTCTGCTATTTCCTTAGAACGGCCGTAATCCCGAATCATACGATGAACAAGGAGGTCTGGATAACGGCGAATAGGACTGGTAAAGTGAGTGTAATAGTCAGCCGCTAGTCCATAGTGGCCATGATTGTGCTCCGAATAGCGAGCCTGCTGCATGGAGCGAAGAAGCATCATGGACAAGACATCCGCATAAGGTTCTCCCTCAACAGTACGCATGATTTCTTGGAGGGTCTCCTGGCTAATCTCACTTGCAGTCCCATAAATTCGCAAGCCAAAACTCGAAGCATAATCAATAAATTTCTGAACCTTTTCAGCCTTGGGCTCCTCGTGAATTCGATAGATGAAAGGTAGATCCAGCTTGCTGAAATGCTCGGCAACTGTTTCGTTAGCCATCAGCATAAAGGACTCAATCATGCGCTCGGCAACACCACGCTGACGAAGAACGATATCAACAGGCTTACCTTGCTTATCCACTAAAATCTTAGCTTCATTGGTATCAAAATTGAGGGCTCCACGTTTCACACGCATGTTTTCTAAAGTTTCATGAAGCCTGGCCATAAGTTCGATACTAGGAACAATTTTCTGATATTCTTGTCTCTTTTCCACGTCTCCAGCTAGGATATCATTGACATCACTATAGGTCATACGGAAGCTTGTCTTGATAACCGTTTGAGTAATGGTGTAGTTGACCACACGACCATGTTTATCAATCTCCATAATGGCAGACTGGGTCAGGCGATCAACTTGAGGATTGAGGGAGCAAATGCCATTTGACAGTCGTTCTGGAAGCATTGGGACCACACGGTCTGTCACATAGACAGAAGTTGCGCGGTTAAGAGCTTCCTTATCAAGGGCAGAACCCTCAGTAACATAATAGGAAACATCTGCTATGTGAACTCCGAGTTCGATATTGCCATTTTTCAAGGTCTTGATATGCACCGCATCGTCCAAGTCCTTGGCATCAGCACCGTCAATGGTAAAGGTAATCTCATCTCTTAGATCCAGTCGGCCTTCCATATCCTTTTGAGACGGAGCATCAGGTACACTTTCTGCTTCCTTAACAACAGCTTCTGGAAACTCGGAAACAATGTCCATAGACTCCAAAACCTCAAGAACATCAATTCCGACATCCGTTGAATGTCCCACCACATCGAGGACACTAGCAACAAAGAAATCATGTTTCTTGCTTGGGTATTTGTCGATAAAGACCTTGAGAACTTCTGTTCCTTCTAGTTTAAGGGCTGGTTTCTTAACATAAATCGGCTGGCTAATTTTCTGGTTTTTCGAACGGATGTAGCCCGCATACTTAGGTTTTTCCTGATCTAGTACGATTTGACCGACAACGGTTGTCAAACTGTGCTCTAGGATATCAATAATTTTGGCTTCTGCTGCTGTTCCCTTATTGCGGTCAGCGACTTTCTTGATGACGACCTCAACGGTATCACCATCAATAGCATAGTTGACATCGTTCTTTCCTACAAAAAGGTCGTCCTCTTCCCCTTCCAGACTAACAAAACCAAAGCCATTTTTATGGGCATGAAAAATCCCCTTGAGGGTAATCTCATGTTTTTTCTTGGCTTCCAAGGTCAGACTTCCATCTTCTTCAAAGCGAATCTGGTGCTTTCTTTCCATTAGGGACAAGGTTTTAATCATCTCACGAAAATCCTTGGACCCATCTTTTCCCAAAGCCTGAGCCAAGTCATTAACGGTCACCTTTCCCTTATCTTGCAAATATTCTTTTATTCTATCTTTCATATTTTCTTTCTAGATTTTTTAATTTTCTTTTACTGTAAAACCTTCTCAAACATACTTTAAAAATAAAAAGAGGCAAAGACCTAGTCCTGCCCATTATTTTCTTATCTACTTGATAATACCGTCAATGCTAAGGCAATGGCTAGCCAGAAAAAGACTAAAATCCCTGTCAAACGCTGCATTACAGCTTCAAAACCGCGAGCTTTACTGCGTTCAAACAAATCACCTGAGCTGGCATCAAATACATTGCTGGATTGGTTTTTAGTTGGTTGCATGAAAATCGCAATCACAATCACAACAGATAATACTAATAAAATGGTTAATAATAGGTTATACATATCAAACTCCTTAAAATCCCTATTATTTTACCATAAAATCTACTTAGATTCAAGATGTAGGGTTACTTTTCTTTCCTTGGGACAATACTTTAAAACCTCAATCTTGTCTGGATGGGTTTTTGAATTTTTACTAGTTAGGTAATTGATACTGCCACAAGAGGAGCATTTGAGATTAATTTTTACTCGCACTAGATTTCCTTTACTTTTAATAATGTTCGAAATTGAAGCAGGTTAAAGAGACAACTAAAGGCAACACAAAGGCTTGTCGCATAAAAGACAGCATGGTAGCCAAATTGACCTGCTACTGCAGAACCTGCCATGGGACCAACGACACCTCCCAGATAAAAGAATACCTGATTGAAGGCAAAGACCCTCGAAATACCTGCTTTGGGAGTCATCTTGCTAAGAAGGGCATTAACCCCGGGAATCAAGGCACCGGTTCCCAAGCCAAAGAGGAAACGATAGAGTCCTAGTTGGAGGGGACTAGAAGCATTGGCACAGAGAAGATAGATGATAACTGAATAAAACTGGGCTACAACCAAGAGACGATGATTGCCCACCTTGTCACCTAGCTTGCCCATAACTCCCGCACTCATCATACTGGAAAAGCCCATACTGGATACAATCAAACCAGAGACAAAAAGAAGATTCTCTGTCTGCCCTAAGTCGCGCACATAAAGAGCCAAAATAGGGCCAATCGATTGGGCTGAAAATTGGATGACAAAACTGGTTAGAAAAAGATTAACCAAAAGATAGGGATATTTAAGTGATGTAAACAACTCCTTTGTTGGGATGGCCTTTTCCTTGGCTACTGGTTTAAAATCTTCCTTGATAAAGCAAATAGTCAAAACAGCAGCTAAAAATAGAAAACTACCAACAAGTAAGAAAACTGTACGAATGCCAAATAATTCTGCGATAAAGCCACCGATAAAAGGACCAGTTAGAGTACCTGCAACTACACCTGTAGACAAAGTACCTAAGGCAGAGCCTGATTTCTCCTTGGGAACCTGACTGGCTATCAAGGCCGTTGCATTGGGAACAAATCCTGCAAATACACCATTCAGTAAACGAAGAAAGATTAACCAATAGATATTTGGGACAACGGCCAAGCCTCCCATAGTGATAGTCATGGCAAGACCAGCCCGAATCATCATGGGTTTTCGACCATATTTGTCAGCAAGAATCCCCCAGATAGGAGAAAAGAGCGCCGCGGAAATAGCAGAGACAGAAATTGCTAAGCCTGCATAAAAAGCGACTTGATCACTCCCTACACCTAAATTTTCCACAAAGATGGGCATAAAAGGCACAACCAAGGAAATACTGGCTCCTGTCAGAAAATTACCAAACCAGGCAATGCGCAAATTATCCTTCCAGTTAATCTCTGTCATCTTGGCTACCTCCATCAAGAAGGGAGAACACCTGAGTAAGAAGCTGGTCCTGATTCCCATTATTATCAAGAATTTGGCTGACCAAATCTTTCTTTTTCTCTAAAGGCCACTGGGCTGCCAGACGAAATTCAGCTTCATCTTTGGACAAGTGGTCCCTTTTCATTAAGCGTTCTACTTGGACATCTCGGTCCACATAGACCAACCAAGTCTCATCAAACCAAGAGACGTAGTCCTGCTCAAAAAGTAGGGGAATATCCATGAAGAAAATCTCTTCTGTCTGAGCCAATTGGTCTCTTAATGTAGCTAGTTCCTCACGGATAATCTCTCCTTGGATTTGCTTAGACCATTCTCGTTCTTGAGGATTTGAAAAGATGAGACTAGCTAGGAGAGGTCGATTGAGTTCTCCATTTTCAAGGATGATTTCTTGCCCAAAGTGCTGGACTAGAGCCTGAAACAGGCGACCACCAGGTTTCTGTAACTGGTGGACGACTGCGTCAGCATCCACCACTTGAAAACCTTGCTCTCTTAGAAAATTTGTCACGGTTGACTTACCAGAGGCAATTCCCCCTGTGATTCCAATGATTTTTCCCATCAACCCCTCCTTTGGCACTGAGGACAAAAGTGAGTTCCTCGTCCGCCTAGTTGGATTTTCTCAATTAGAGTTTCACAGCGTGAGCATTTTTGACCTGCCTTGTCATAGACCTGATGAAAATCCTGCATGGTTCCATCTTCCCCAAAGGCATTGGTATAGGTCCGAATGGTCGAGCCACCTTTTTCAACAGCCTGTCCCAAAACAGCAATGGTCTGGTCATGAATGGCAGTCGCTTCTGCTGATGTCAAAGTCTGGGAAGGTCTAGCCGGATGAACCTGAGCTCGCCAGAGAACCTCATCCACATAGATATTGCCAAGTCCAGCTACCAAAGTCTGGTCTAGGAGATGGGTTTTGATAGGCTTTTTAGACTTAGCTAGGGCAGCTTGAAAGACCTGCACATCAAAGTCTTGTTCGCTTGGTTCAGGACCTAATTTTTTAGAAATAAAGTAGGCGTCTAAAAGGTCAGGAGCCAAGAGTTCCATAGTACCAAACTTGCGAACATCCTCATAAACAAGCGTTCCACCGTCCTCAAACTGGAAGAAAATATGGGCATGCTTACGTTCAGGAACCTGATCTGGATAGTAAAAATACTTGCCCTCCATCCGCAAATGGGAAATCAAGACCTTATTTGTTAGGTAAAACAGCAAATATTTGCCACGACGTCTCATTGACTCAACAATCTGACCAGACACTTCCTTTTGAAACTCGTCCAAATCCGTCTTAATCATCTTGGGATAACGAATTTCTATACTCGAAATCTTCTTTCCTAAAATCAATTTTTCTAAGCCACGACGAACGGTTTCAACCTCAGGTAATTCAGGCATAAGTCCTCCTTCTGTAAAAACAAGAAGCAGGCATGAGCCCACCTCTACTTAGTATTCTTTTTCATTATAGCCAAAGTCAGCCAAATCTAGCTTTTTATCGCGCCAATTTTTCTTGACCTTGACCCAGGTTTCTAGGAAGACCTTGTCTCCTAGCATGAGTTCAATATCACGACGAGCCATGCTACCAATTTTCTTAAGCATAGCACCACCTTTACCGATGATAATCCCTTTTTGGCTATCGCGCTCGACCATGATGGTTGCACGGATATGAACCTTGTCTGTCTCTTCATCTCGTTTCATAGAATCAACAACCACAGCAACTGAGTGAGGAATCTCTTCACGAGTTAGATGCAAGACTTTCTCGCGAACCATTTCTGAAACCAAGAAACGTTCTGGATGGTCAGTGATTTGATCAGACGGGAAATATTGGAAACCTTCGTCCAGATTTTCACTCAAAATATCTACTAGACGAGACACGTTATTTCCCTGAAGGGCTGAGATAGGAACAATTTCCTTGAAGTCCATCTGATTACGGAAGTCATCAATCTGAGACAAAAGCTGGTCTGGGTGAACCTTGTCAATCTTGTTCACCACCAGAATCACAGGAACCTTGGCATCCTTAAGACGCTCAATAATCATGTCATCCCCCTTACCACGCGCTTCATCAGCAGGCACCATAAAAAGAACAGTATCCACTTCACGAAGGGTGCTGTAGGCTGATTCCACCATGAAATCTCCAAGAGCCGTTTTAGGCTTGTGAATCCCTGGCGTGTCGATAAAGACGATTTGCTCCTTATCGGTAGTATAAATTCCCATGATTTTGTTGCGCGTTGTCTGCGCCTTGTCACTCATGATAGCAATCTTTTGCCCCATGACATGATTTAAAAAAGTTGACTTCCCAACATTGGGACGTCCTAAAATGGCTACAAAGCCTGATTTAAAAGTCATAATTTCCTCTTACTGTTTAAAATATTAAATCCCAGATTCGTGGGAGAAAAATCAATGCGCCTGTTAAGGCTGCGAAAAGAGAGACCACTAATACCGCGCCTGCCGCCATATCCTTGGCATTTTTAGCCAGCATGGAAAAGTGATAGTGACTGGCCAAATCCACCACATTTTCAATAGCAGAGTTGATAATTTCAAAGGCTACTACCAAGAAAATGCTCAATAGGAGAAAGAGCCATTCGATTCGTGACACCTGAAAAACAAAACCTGCAAAAATGACTACAAGAGCCGTCACTGCATGTTTTCGCATATTGCGTTCTTCCTTGATAGCAGTAAAAATCCCTGTAATGGCAAATTCTAAACTGGATATCAGGTCACGATTTTTCCATTTTCGTTTATTGTCTTGTGAGTCCATAGGCTGTCAAAATTTCTTCTTGTAAACCGAACATCTCCGCTTCTTCTTCCGGAGTATAGTGATCATAGCCGTTGATATGTAAAAAGCCGTGTACTGCCAAGAAGCCCATCTCACGCTCAAAGCTGTGGCCATATTCCTCAGCCTGCTCATGAGCCTTATC
Source organism: Streptococcus mitis (assembly GCF_047464035.1). Classification (GTDB taxonomy): domain Bacteria; phylum Bacillota; class Bacilli; order Lactobacillales; family Streptococcaceae; genus Streptococcus; species Streptococcus mitis_DX. The sequence goes on along the minus strand of NZ_JASHCQ010000001.1, from coordinate 62,918 downwards.
GATAGAGATGAACAGTTCTCCAATATAGGCATCAAACTCAGACATCATCTCTGCCAATTCTGGATTTTCAAGTAAGTCTTCTTCGTCAAAGGCAATTTCCAACTCTGGCTTATACTCAAGGCTGATGACATCTGTCGGACGGTCTGTGTCACGGTACTCCAGATTGAGTTCATGACTACGCTCGTTGGTCACAAAAGTGACTGCCATCTCCTTGTCTTCTTTGCCTAATTTTTGGGCTGCAAATTCCAAAATTTCTTGGGTTTGTTGCAACATTTCTTTTGAAACTTGACCAGTTTCATCTACCATTTCAATATACATGTACTTCTCGTTTCTCTTTACTTGGCTTTATTATATCACATTTCCATGATTTTATTCTACCTTTTTGATATAATACTATGGAATACAATCACAAGGAGAGAACGATGTCATTTGACGGATTTTTTTTACACCACATGGTTGAGGAATTGCAAAGAGAGTTAGTGAACGGTCGCATTCAGAAAATCAATCAACCTTTTGAACAAGAGTTGGTCTTGCAAATCCGCAGCAATCGCCAAAACCATCGCCTGCTCCTTTCTGCCCATCCAGTTTTTGGACGCATTCAGCTGACCCAAACCACTTTTGAAAATCCAGCCCAACCTTCTACCTTTATCATGGTTTTAAGAAAATATTTGCAGGGTGCCCTGATTGAATCAATTGAGCAAGTAGAAAATGACCGTATTGTGGAAATCACCGTTTCCAATAAAAACGAGATTGGAGACCATATCCAGGCTACCTTGATTATCGAAATCATGGGGAAACACAGTAATATTCTACTTGTTGATAAAAGCAGTCATAAAATCCTCGAAGTTATCAAACATGTTGGCTTTTCACAAAATAGCTACCGTACCTTGCTTCCTGGATCGACCTATATCGCTCCGCCAAGTACGGAATCACTCAACCCTTTCACAATCAAGGATGAGAAGCTCTTTGAAATCCTACAAACACAGGAAACAACAGCTAAAAACCTTCAAAGCCTCTTTCAAGGTCTGGGACGCGATACGGCAAATGAATTGGAAAACATTCTGATTAGTGATAAACTTTCCACTTTCCGTACCTTTTTCAACCAAGAAACCAAGCCATGCTTGACTGAGACTTCCTTCAGTCCAGTTCCTTTTGCAAATCAAGTGGGAGAGCCTTTTGCCAACCTTTCGGATTTGTTGGACACCTACTATAAGGACAAGGCTGAGCGAGACCGTGTCAAACAGCAAGCTAGTGAACTGATTCGTCGTGTTGAAAATGAACTTCAGAAAAATCGACATAAGCTAAAAAAACAAGAAAAAGAATTATTGGCGACAGACAATGCTGAAGAATTTCGCCAAAAAGGGGAATTGCTAACAACCTTCCTCCACCAAGTGCCTAACGACCAAGACCAGGTTATCCTAGACAACTACTATACCAACCAACCTATCACGATTGCGCTTGATAAGGCTCTGACTCCCAACCAAAATGCCCAACGCTATTTTAAACGGTATCAGAAACTCAAAGAAGCTGTCAAATACTTGACTGATCTGATTGAGGAAACCAAGGCCACTATTCTCTATCTGGAAAGTGTGGAAACTGTTCTCAACCAAGCTGGACTGGAAGAAATCGCTGAAATTCGTGAAGAATTGATTCAAACAGGTTTTATCCGCAGAAGACAACGGGAGAAAATCCAGAAACGCAAAAAACCAGAACAGTATCTGGCAAGCGATGGCAAAACCATCATCTATGTCGGCCGCAATAACCTGCAAAATGAGGAATTGACCTTTAAAATGGCCCGCAAGGAGGAACTTTGGTTCCATGCCAAGGACATTCCTGGAAGCCATGTTGTCATCTCAGGAAATCTTGACCCATCTGATGAAGTCAAGACAGACGCAGCAGAGTTAGCTGCCTACTTCTCTCAAGGGCGCCTGTCGAATCTGGTGCAGGTAGATATGATTGAAGTCAAGAAACTCAACAAACCAACTGGTGGAAAACCCGGTTTTGTAACCTATACCGGACAAAAGACCCTCCGTGTCACACCAGACCCAGAAAAAATTGCATCCATGAAAAAATCCTGATTTACTTGAAATCAGGATTTTTAGCTTATACTCTTCGAAAATCTCTTCAAACCACGTCAACGTCGCCTTGCCGTATATATGTGACTGACTTCGTCAGTCTTATCTACAACCTCAAAACAGTGTTTTGAGCAACCTGCGGCTAGTTTCCTAGTTTGCTCTTTGATTTTCATTGAGTATTATACTCAAATCATATCCAATTATAGGACTAATCTTTTCCACCAAGTCGACTATTGATATTCATCATGATACTAGCTATTTTTTCACCCCAGTACGGATCTGATGCATAGCGTACATTCATTCCTGTCGCTTTATTTCCAAGGTGATCTCTTCCACGGTCAATATAGTTCTCACGAATCCACTTGGCCGCACCAAGAATTCCTTTATCTACATCATCAAATTTCTTAGCTGAATCATAGGGACTGGTATCGTAAGCAGCTATTCCGAAGAAGTTATTTTTATCATTAGCAATTTGGCTACGTCCCCAAGCACTTTCTAGCGCACTGTGAGCCATTAAATAAAGAGCATTGACACCGTAACGTTCTTCAGCTTCTTTAAAAATTGCTCCTTTACCAGCAAGACGGCTGTTTCGGATATTCATCATCGAATAAACTCTATTTAATTCATCCGCACTATAGTTGGTTGGTTCAGTCAAATTCTTAAAAAGAAAACGATTCTTGATAGTAAACCCATCAAAATGTTCTCCATCATTTGAATAATACTTCTTGCCAATTTTCATGGCTGAAGTATGTGGAGCTACCCGAATACTAGTGTATGGAGAAAGTTCATGATATAGGAATCTTCCGTCAGTAGTATAGTGAGGAATAAACTCACTTTCTTCATCAACTAAAGTCAAATCGTTTTGATTCATATAACCAGACAAGCCTGATATTGAAACAGCAAGGCGACTGCCCTTACTTTTAGAGCTATCATAGGTCACAATACTTCCCTGATTGACATAACTCAAAATATCTCCTGATTCGCTATAAATATAGGCTGTGATTGGTCTAACCTTAAAATATTTGGGGCTTTGAATCCACTTTCCATCCCCCTGGAAGAAGTAGGATTTATTTTCGATGTTAAAAGCACCAGTAACATAACTCCCATCTTCTTTTAGGTAGTACCATGCATTGTAGTTAGGGTCAAAAATCCATTCATTCTTGGCCATATAACCACCAGATTTGAGGTAATAAGCATCAATCCATTCACGTGAAGCATAAGCACCACCTGATTTTAGGTAAAACCAGCTATTATAAGATTTATCAAAAATCCATTCTTTTTCAGCCATCGCTCCACTATTTTTTAGATAGTAAGCATCTTTCCACTGATTACTAGCCATCACACCGTCACTGTTAAAATAGTACCATATTCCATTAATTTTTTCCCATTTATTACGGACAATCTTTCCTGAATCTGTAGCATAATACCATTTATCAGCAATTTTTTCCCAATCATTTTGAGCCATTGCCCCACTGCTATTAAGAAGATAATCGTCAACTAGAGTATTGCTAGCCATAACTCCATCTTGGTTGAAGTAATACCAAACATTGCCAACTCTTTCCCATCTATTACGAACAATCTTTCCTGAATCTGTAGCATAATACCATTTATCAGCAATTTTTACCCAGGAATTTTCTACCATTGCTCCACTAGTATGAAAAGCATAGTCATTAACAATCCTATTGCTAGCCATGATTCCATTTTGATCAAAGAAATACCAGACACCCGCAATTTTTTTCCAGTTTTTGATTGGTTGATTATTCTCATAAAAAAGCCATTCCCCGTTCTCTTTCTGCCAACCATTCTTAGGAACTTCTTCAACTTTTTCTTTGTTTGAAATAGCCTCTTTTTTAGAATTATCTTCTTCTACAACAACTGGTTCTTTCTTTTTTTCCGTCTTTGCAGTCTCATTCTTTGTATATTCAACAACTTTTTTCTCTTCTGATGTTGGAGTCTGATTTTTATCCACAGATTGACTCTTATTTGTCGTTTGACTTTGGTCTGTTGTTTTATCTTCAGCAAATACTGATGTTGTTGGCACAATTGCCAATGCAAGCACTGCTGTGCTTACAAGTAGTGTTCTCTTCATTTTACTCCCCTAAGTAGAAATTCATCTACATCATTCATGATTAATTTTATTCTAACATAGTTATAAAGATGAGAATATTACAAAATGATGAAAATTCTGTGTCTTATTGACGATAAAGATGTTCTAGCTTATCTAAAGCTAGCTTTTACTTCCTTGCGTAGATCTTCCAGACTGCTAATACCGTATTTATCCATGACTTTTGGTAAATTTTCGATGATATCAGGGCAGGCATAAGGATTGGTAAAGTTGGCTGTTCCAACTCCAATAGCAGATGCTCCCGCCAGATACATTTCTAGTGCAGTTTCAGCCGAATCCACTCCCCCCATTCCAATGATAGGCAGGTCTGTTGTTTGAGCTACTTGGCGAATGAGTTTGAGGGCTACTGGAAATACTGCTGGACCAGACATTCCACCTGTTCCATTGGCCAAGATTGGTTTTCTGGTTTTGAGGTCAAAGCGCATTCCAACTAGAGTATTAATCATGGTTAAGCCACTTGCTCCCGCATCTTCTGCTGCTTTTGCGACAGTGACGATATCGGTCACACTAGGAGTTAATTTTACATAAACTGGCACATCAGAGGCTTCCACAGCTGCTTTCACCACATCATAAGCCAGATCAGGATCTTGACCAATCAAGAGTCCGTGATTGCAATGATCTACGTTAGGACAAGAGATATTGAGCTCAATTGCCTTTACATTAGCTGCCTTGGAAATACCATGAGAAACAGCTGCATACTCTTGTTTTGAAAAACCAGCTACATTGGCAATAATAGGAAGATTTGGATATTCTCTTTCCAGCCAAGGTAGCTTTTCAGCCAAAACAACCTCTAAACCAGGATTTTGCAAGCCAATTGCATTAAGCATACCAGCGGGTGTCTCTGCCACCCTTGGAGTTGGATTGCCAAAGCGAGGTTCAAGAGTTGTCGCCTTGATCATAATAGAACCTAAAAGGTCTAAATCATAGTACTTGGCATACTCTTGACCAAAACCAAAACAGCCTGATGCTGGAATAATCGGATTTTTCAAATCCAAGCCTGGTAGAGAAACTTGTAAACGATTTGTAGTCATAATTTTCTCCTTATAATACAACTGTTCCTGTGCGGAAAACAGGGCCATCTTCACAGACGCGTTGGCTGACCGTCTCGCTTTCTGGTACTTTTAGGACACAGGCATAGCAAGCTCCCATCCCACAAGCCATACGAGATTCTAGAGATAGATAGGCTCTTGGGTGGTCATAAAAGGTTTGATTGATATACTTCATCATTCCTGGAGCCCCACATGAGTAAACAGCATCAAATTGATTGTCTAAATCCTTGATAACAACGGAAACATTTCCCTTGATACCATAAGAACCATCATCTGTCGTTACAAAGACTTGACCATATTGGGCTAATTCCTTTTCGAGAATAACAGCAGCCTTATTAGCAAAACCGAGGACTGTCACTACTTTCACACCACGCGTATGCAATTCCTTGGCTACTTCAAGCAAGGGCGGAACACCAATCCCCCCTCCAACAAGAAGAACCTGACTCTGCTCATCTAGGTCAGACAAGTCAAAACCATTTCCCTGAGGTCCCATCACATCAAGAGTATCTCCCTGACTTAAGGTTGAAAAAATAGCTGTACCAGCACCTTCAATCCGATAAATGAGATGACACTGTTTGTTTACCTTATCAATAGACGAAATTGAAATAGGACGGCGCAAAAGATGGGCATCATCAGGCACACGCAGATGAAGAAATTGGCCTGCTCGCATGGCTTCAACCATTTCCCCTTCTAGGACTAATTCAAAGATTGCTGGCGCGATTTCCTCCTGTGCTACCACCTTCATGGTTTCCAAACGAATTGCACCCAAACGTTTCTTACATGTGGGATTCATGACTTTTCCTCCTTAAATTTTAAGGGGACCAGATAAAGAAAAGACCTTGCTAGTGCAAGGCCTCAGTTAAAATCGTACAACACAAGAGAGCACACTCAAAAAGACTCCTCTAGAAAATTGTACTATTCTTTTATCTGACACCTTGTGAGTCTCTCGGGACTCCCCTTAAAGGTTAAATTTTTACTAGTATACTCTTTCAGCTTAAAAAAGTCAAGTAGAAAACGAACATTCCACTTGACTTCATGAGATTATTTTTCACGAATGACTTCTACCTTATATCCATCAGGATCCTTGACAAAGTAATAGTTAGGTGCAGTTCCTGGTAGACCATTTGGCTCAGTAACTTCATAACCTTTGGCACTGTGCTCTTGATGAAGCGCCTCAAGATCAGGGGTACTTAGGGCGATATGGGCAAATCCATCTCCAACCACATAAGGACCGTGATCGTAATTGTAAGTCAACTCCAACTCATAGTCGTCACCCTCAAGTCCTAGATAAACGATCGTGAAGGCATGATCTGGAAAATCTCTGCGGCGCAATTCTTTAAAACCAAAAGCATCTTGATAAAATGCAATTGATTTTTCAAGATTTTCTACTCGTAAACAAGTGTGTAGCATTTTTGAAGCCATATTTTTCTCCTTTATTTTTAAAAAGACTGGGACAATCCTGTTCCAGTCTTATCTGTTATTATTTACCAAGTTTTGCTTTCGCTGCATCTGCAAGAGCTGTGAAAGCTGCTGCATCGTTAACAGCCAAGTCAGCAAGCATTTTACGGTTAACTTCGATCTCAGCCAATTTCAAACCATGCATCAATTGTGAGTATGAAAGTCCGTTCATACGAGCTGCCGCGTTGATACGAGTGATCCACAATTTGCGGAAGTCACGTTTTTTCTGACGACGGTCACGGTATGCATAGTAGTAAGAGTTCATTACTTGTTCTTTTGCAGTACGGAACAAGATGTGTTTAGCTCCATAGTAACCTTTTGCTAATTTAAGAATACGTTTACGACGTTTGCGTGATACAACGCCACCTTTAACACGTGCCATGTTTTATTTCCTCCAAATATTTCCTAGAATTGTTTACTTACAGTCAAGCTATTATTTCAAGCGAGTAAGCATTGCTTTGATACGTTTGTAATCTCCTGAATGCACCATAGATGCTTTACGAAGATGACGACGTTGTTTCTTAGTTTTTCCGTGGAAACGGTGAGAAGTGTAAGCACGGAAACGTTTAAGTCCACCAGAACCTGTACGTTTGAAACGTTTAGCTGATGCGCGGTGTGTTTTTTGTTTTGGCATGATTTTTTCTCCTTTATTTAACTTTCTGACAATTATTTTTTGTCAGTCGCTGGCGCCAATTGCATGAACATTTGACGTCCATCCATTTTAGCACGTTGTTCGATGATGGCAATATCTTGAGTTGCTTCAGCAAACTCGGCTAAAACTTTTGCACCAATCTCTTTATGGGTAATCATACGACCCTTAAAGCGAATAGATACCTTAACTTTATTTCCTTTTTCAAGGAATTTGCGTGCATTGCGAAGTTTTGTATCAAAGTCACCCTTGTCAATCGTTGGACTTAGACGAACTTCTTTCACAGTAACAACACTTTGTTTTTTACGTTGTTCTTTTTGCTTCTTCTGGTACTCAAATTTGAACTTACCGTAGTCCATAATTTTTGCAACAGGCGGTTTGGCTTGGGGTTGAATCAACACTAGGTCAACATTAGCGTTATCAGCCAAAGCTTGCGCTTCACTGAGTGGCTTGATACCTAACTGTTCTCCCTCAAGACCGATCAAGCGAACTTCACGTACACGAATCTCATCATTGATGAATAAGTCTTGCTTTGCTATGGTTTTCACCTCTTTTGTTTTATTAGAGAAAAACAATAGCGGACTCGTAAATATACAAGCCCGCACGTTATGATAGCGTTTCTTAGAAACTTTTCATCCGTAGGGCCAGGCAACTTGATGTCACAAGGCGAGAAGCTCTCACTTCTGCTTTTCTCAACTTTTATATGATACCAAGTTTTCTAGCCCTTGTCAAGATAAAAAGTTATTTTTTTGAAAAGTTTCTGATCATTAACCAACCGTTTCTATTTTCCAACTCCTCCACCCTTTAAAGCGTATAGCTCCATGCTGATCAGTCCGATAAACTTTACTATTGATACCTTCCAGTCGGGTCAAGGTTTCCTGATGGGGGAGTTTCGTTCGATTGTTCTTTCCAACTGAGATGAGAGTCATTTCTGGTTTGAGTTGTTCTAAAAAGGCTGAACTTGATGAGTTTTTAGAGCCATGTTGACTAGCTTTCAAAACATCCACCTCTAGGTCAGGATAATGCTTCAGCAAATCCTTCTCTCCTTTCTCCTCCAAATTTCCTGTGAAAAGAAAGTGCTTATCCAATAGTTTCCCATAAAGAACCAGGGAATCTTCATGACCTACATCTCCAATTTTCCTTGGAGATAGGACTTCTAACTGACTTCCAAAAATTGGAAGATTCTCTCCCACTGACACACTACGAACCTTGGTTTGAGTCGCTTGTATTTCTGCCACCAATTCCTTCTGTTTCAGACTTCCTTTTGATACTAAAATTTCCCCTACATGGAAAGCCTTGGGCATCTCTAACAAATCTCCAACATGTTCCTTGTCCATGTTAGTCAAAATTAGCTGGTCAATCTTAGCTACTCCTCGACTTTTAAGATAGGGTATCAAGGTTCGCTGGGCATTGCTGGTCGTCGCCTTTTCTTGCCATTTTTCGATTTTCTTATCAGATTCTGCCTTGCCACCTACATCTATGAGAATGGTCTTACCAGTTACATCCCGTAGGAAAATACTTTCGCCTTGCCCCACATCCAGCATGGTAATTTCATTTTCCAGTGGATGCTTGGTCAGGAGAAAGAGCCCTGTAATCAATAAGCTCAATACTATTAGCCTTTTAATGTTTTTCCTCAAATCATAGACCAAAGCCAAGGAAATTAACAATAAAATTAAAAGCCATGCATTGGGTTGTCCAAAGACTAGAGGTCTACTTGCCACCTGTGAGACCAAGCGAATAATGCCCTCCAACCATTCAAAAATAAAATTAAGCTGAATGACTGGATAGAGAAAGGAAAGGGCAAATAAGATAGACAAGAGCGGTAAGAAGACCAAGTCAAAAAGAAAGGAAAAGACAAAGGTCAAAAGGATGGACCAAGGTTGAAATTCCGCAAAATAGAAGGATAGAATGGGCAATATTCCCAAAGAAATGACTAGACTTTCTCTAGCAACAGCCTTGAGCCCCTCTCCTTCTTTACTAGTCATGGTCAAGATAAAAGCATAAGCGCAGGACAAGACTCCTCCTGCTGTCAAGAAAAAGTTGGGCATGATGATAAAGAGGATAAGGACCGTCAAGGCAAAATTATCCAAACCCTTAACACCATGTTGAGCCAGTAACTTTTGTAAGAGACTGCGAATAACCGATGCTGAAAATCCTGTCAGCCCTGCATAGATAAGGGAAAAGGGATAGGTCAGCCATTTCAACTTTTCTTGGGTCAAGCCCAATCGTAAGAGAAGTTTCTTAAATCCATCCATGAAAAATCCTACCTGCATACCCGACAAGGCAAAAAGATGAATAATTCCTAGACTGGAATAAAGCTCATTCATCTCCTCAAAATCTGTGTCCAGATATCCTAGCAAAAGCCCTGTCATGTAATTGCGCATAGGGTCTGGAAAATGTGTCTTAATCCAAACTACAGCCTTACGGCGTAAACTGGACAAGTTTTCGCCTATATCCCAACTGCTTACCTTTTGAAGTGACTGGATTTTTTTGATATTGAGAGTCTGGAAAATTCCCTGAGTCTTCAGATAAGCTTGGTAGTCAAAACCACCAAAATTTCTCTGCCCCTCTGGTTCCGAAAATTTTCCTTCTAGTTCCAAGTCATGAAGGGCTGTTAAAGCTTGAAAGGCTTCTTTCTCCTCCTCGGACTGGAGTTTATAATAGACTTGAAAAATGCGTCCATCAGACTTGCCACGAAAGGATAGACTATCACCATTGACCTTAACAGTGTCAGGCAAAATCCGTACCCTTTCAACAGAATCTGCCAAATTTTGACTCGCTTGACTCTGTTGCCAAGTTTGAAACAGAAACCAAAATCCAAAGATTCCGCAAATCACTAGAACTTTGCTAGCAGGTTTCCAATGAAATTGAATAAAAAGACAGACTAGCAGAAAAACGAAGCCCAACAAAGCAAGATAAGATGCTGAAAAAATGGCGTAGTAAAGCCAAAATAACAGAAAACTCAGGTAAATTAGGGGAATAGAGAAATTCTTAATCCACTGTAACATAGTCTTTTAGCTTTTCCATCGTTTTAGCACCAATGCCAGAGACCTTCTTAAGTTCATCAACCGACTTGAATTTCCCATTTGCCTCACGATGGTCGATAATATCCTGAGCTCGTTTTCCTCCCAGACCCTTAACCTGCTTGAGTTCTTCCAGACTGGCTTTGTTGAGATTGACCTTCTTTTCCTTGCTCGTCGAAGAAGCTGCCCCAGAACCTGCCTGCTGACTAGCTGCCTCTTCTCCCTTAGTGGGAACGTAAACCAGAGCCTCATCACTAACTTTCTGAGCTAGATTGAGCGACTTGCTATCTGCTTGCTCTGTCAAGCCACCAGCCTTCTGAACAGCATCATTGACTCGACTACCTACCGGCAAATCATAAATTCCAGGTGCTTTAACAGCGCCTTTTACATCTACTGTGATTAGATCTTGTTCAACCGGTTCTTCCTTTTCTTCCTTCTTTACTTCCTTTTCGGATACCGAATCCTTGGAAACAGCTACAACTTCAGCCTGCAAATTCGTTTCTTTGACAGGTATGTGTGAAGCTGGCTTTAGCAGGAAAAATCCTCCTACAAGTAAGCCCAGACCAGTACAGATGACAATGATTTTATACTCTTTGATTTTCTCGATAATTGCTTCCATATTTTCTCCTCTCTTAGATTATTCGTAAGAGGAAGAAAAAACAGTTGAAAAATTCTTCTCAACTGCTTAATTATTTGCAAAATAGTCTTCCTTGGTCAAGACATAATGAACTCTTGTCACGATTCGGCCTTCTTCATGCTGGTCCATACAAGCATAAGCTTCTTCGTGGGAAAAATGCATTCCTGATTTCTCCATGACCTTTCCAGACGCAGGATTAGCCTTATCGTGTAAAGCAACTAACTTATTCATTCCTATCTTCTCAAAAGCTAGCTCAATCACAGCACGATTGGCTTCTGTCGTCAATCCTTGATTCCAATACTTTTTATTGATAATGTAGCCAATAGCTGCCTTCTTGAGAACAGAATCAATCTTGTGCAAATCAATGGTTCCGATAAATTTGCCATTGCTTTTTAGTTCTATTCCCCAACGTCCTAAGGGATTGGCCAAGTAGAACTGAGCAATGTTATTCTTGGTTTCTTCCAAGCTTTGATTGGTTGGAAAAGTGTAGCGCGTATTATCCTTGTCCGAGGCATAGTCAAACATTGCTTCCGCATCATCCAAGGTTACAGGTCTAAGCAATAAACGCTCTGTCTCCACTATGGGATACTGAGCTAGTTTTAAAAAGATTGATTCCATAGGATTCCACCACTTGAAACCTTTCTAATCTAATATAAGGATATTGAATAAAACATTTAAAAGCAAACTTATAGTAGATTGAAATAAGATATAAACAAATCAATCAGGAAAGTCAAATTAATTTCTAGAAATGTTTTAGCAGTCACAACGTACTATTCTAGCTTCAATCAACTATAGATTTAGCATTGAGATAACTTTAAGTACAAAAGAACTATCCTTCAAATAAAGGTTGAGGGTCTAATTCTTCACGCTCTTCATTTTTAACTGGAGCTGGTTCATAAGCTCGGATAATCTGAGCGACAACTGGATGGCGAACCACATCCTTGGCTGAAAAATGAACAAAGTCAATCTGGTGAATGTTCTTGAGCTTTTCTTGGGCATCAATCAAACCGGACTTGACGTTACGCGGAAGGTCAATCTGACTGATATCTCCATTGACAATCATCTTAGAATTAAAGCCTAAACGCGTCAAGAACATCTTCATCTGCATGATGGTCGTATTTTGTGCCTCATCGAGAATGACAAAGGCATCATCCAAGGTCCGTCCACGCATGTAGGCAAGGGGCGCAATCTCGATAATTTCACGCTCCATGAGACGAGTCGTTTGGTCTTTTCCCAGAATCTGATACAAGGCATCATAAACAGGTCGAAGGTAAGGATCTACCTTCTCCTTAAGATCACCCGGAAGAAAACCTAGACTCTCTCCTGCTTCCACTGCTGGACGAGTCAAGATAATCCGCTTGACCTGCCCACGTTTAAGAGCAGTCACTGCCAAGGTCACTGCAAGAAAGGTCTTCCCTGTTCCTGCTGGCCCAATTCCAAAGGTCACATCATGCTGTTTAACACTGTCCACATAAAGTTTTTGACCCAGTGTTTTGACACGGATAGGTTTCCCTGTATTATCCTTGATGATTTCTTCTTCGTAAAGGGCGACAAACTTGTCGATTTCATCGTTTTTGACCATGCTAATTGCAGTCACCACATCTGGCGTACCAACGGTCATCCCACGGTTCACCAAGACCATGAGAGCTTGAATAACCTGACGGGCTTCCTCACAAGCAGCCTCTTCTCCCAAAACCTGGACAATCTCCGTACGAGCATGAATCACCACATCAAGCTCTTCTTCCATCAAACGAAGATGGCGTTCATTGGAACCAAAAAGATGAAACAGGTCATCTGGATGACTCAGTTGAATGTCTATTGAATGTTCCTTCAAATAAAGAACCTCTCTAATCCTTTTATTTCTTTTTATTATAGCAAAGGGGTGGAGAAATTACTAGCCCAAACCCAGTGAATCATGCTAGTGCTCTATGTATTCTTGCCAGATAGCGTCAAAGTCTCCTAGGTTAAAAGAGAAACTGGCATGCTCCTCCAAAAAGCGACTCACCTCATCAAAATCATCTGTGTGTTTTGGAAAGGCTGACTCTTCAAAAGCTAGGTCTGCCAAGATAGCTTTGGGACTGTTACTTTTAGGATTGCGCTCGGTCATGAGCCAAGTGTAAAATGATTTTCTCATATGTCTCCCTAAATCAACTCTGTCCCAAACTGGTCTTGCTTGATTTTACCAGCCTTCATCAAGCCACCGAGTGCTTTCTTGAACTGACCTTTAGAAATTCCAAAGGTTGCCTTGATATCCTCAGGGGATGACTTGTCATTCAAGGTCATGAAACCACCATTGCTTTCCAAGTAGGTCAAAATCATCTGGGCATCATTTTCCAACATCTCAAAGGAACGTGGTTTAAGGGATAGGTTCAAAGTACGGTCCACTTCACGGAAACCAATAACACGCGCATCTAAAACTTGACCCAAACGTGGCTCTGCGTAGCGCTCGCTAGGATGGATAAAGCCAAGCATGTTATTTTCTGGCAGGTAAACAAAAGTCCCTGACAGCTTGAGGCGGTAAACAATGGCTGGCCAGTTTTGGTTCTGCATGTTGTTGTAGGCAGGACGAGCCAGACGTTTGAAGTCTTCTTGATAAGCCAAGAGTCCCCAGATACGGTCTTTCTTGTCCACTTCGAGACGGATGTAAAGTTGGTCGCCCTTCTTAGGCCAGAGTTCCTTGAGCTCAGGGAGAATATCGAGTGACACAACGATTTCCTTGTCAGGAAGGCCTGTATCCACAAAGACACCCAAGTCTTTACGAACTTCCGTTACAGTTCCCCAACCAAATTGGTCCTGAGTGGCGGTCACTTCTAGAGTGGTCAGGCGGAGTTTTTGCTTCATATCCGTGTAGGCAAAACCTTTGACCGTATCCCCTACCGTATGTTGACCTTCTTCCTTAGCAAGAGCATAGGTTTGACCATCCTTTTGCACAAAGTAAAAACGGTCGTTTTCATCGATGATCAGTCCAACGATAAAACTTGCAAGATTTGTATTCATATTTCCTTCTTTCGAATAAAACTCAGCCAGCAATGCCAACTGAGTTTTTCTGTTTATTTTTAGACTTCCAAAAGTTCTTTCTCTTTGTTGGCAGTCATGTCGTCGATGTGTTTAACAGCATCGTCTGTTACTTTTTGAATGTCTTTTTCAAGAGTCTTCAATTCGTCTTCAGTGATTTCTTTTGCTTTTTCTTGTTTCTTAGCTTCGTCCATAGCATCGCGACGGATATTGCGGACAGCCACTTTAGCATTTTCGCCGACCTTCTTCACTTCTTTAGCAAGGTCACGACGAGTTTCTTCTGTTAGAGCTGGGATAACCAAGCGAATCACAGAACCATCGTTAGCTGGTGTGATACCAAGATCAGAGGCATTCAAGGCACGTTCGATGTCTTTCAATGAAGACTTGTCAAATGGTGTCACCAACAAAACACGCGCTTCTGGAATCGTAATTGAAGCGATTTGGTTAAGAGGAGTTTCTACTCCATAGTATTCTACATGTACACGGTCAAGCAAGCTTGCATTGGCACGGCCAGCACGGATACCACCAAATTCACGAGCAAGTGATTGGTGAGACTGGGTCATTCTCTCTTTAGCTTTTTCAATAATTGCGTTAGCCATAATCTTTCTTATTCCTTTTCTTCGATATTGTTTGAAACTGTTGTTCCGATATTTTCACCAAATACGACACGTTTGATGTTGCCTGGTTGGTTCATGTTGAAGACAACCAAGTCAATGTCGTTATCCATTGAGAGGGTTGAAGCTGTTGAGTCCATGATACGGAGACCTTTATTGATAACGTCACGGTGGGTCAATTCTTCAAATTTAACAGCTGTCTTGTCTTTCTTAGGATCGGCATTGTAAACACCGTCGACACCATTTTTAGCCATAAGGATGGCATCTGCTTCGATTTCAGCTGCACGAAGAGCCGCTGTTGTATCTGTTGAGAAGTATGGTGAACCAATTCCAGCACCAAAGATAACGATACGGCCTTTTTCAAGGTGACGAAGGGCACGTCCACGGACATAAGGCTCTGCCACTTGTTGCATAGCAATAGCTGTTTGCACACGCGTATCAACCCCAACTTGTTGCAATGAATCTGCCATCACAAGAGCATTCATAACAGTCCCAAGCATTCCTGTGTAATCTGCCTGAACGCGGTCCATACCTGCTTCTGCTGCAGGTTCTCCACGCCAGAGATTTCCTCCACCGATAACAAGGGCAATTTCGATACCTAAGCTATGAACTTCTTGAATCTCTTTTGCGATTGTTTGAACTGTTTGGATATCAATCCCTACGCCACGTTCACCGGCAAGGGCTTCACCTGATAACTTGATTAAAATACGTTTATACTTGGGATTCGCCATTTTCACTCTCCTTTTTTTATCCTACCTATTTTATCACAATTTCTAAGATTTTTATAGTATCATGAGCAATTCTTTCAAAAAAATTAGACAGTTAAAAATTCCTCTAAATCACTGAGGGCACGCTCAGCAATTTTTTCATAACGAGCCTTCTTATCACGAATACGCTCGCCTTCCAACTCCTTGATGATTCCGAAATTGACATTCATTGGTTGGAAATGTTTGCTATCCGCATGGGTGATGTAATGAGCTAAGCTTCCGATAGCCGTCGTCTCTGGGAAAATAGCTTGGCTTTCTCCCTTGAAAAGACGAGCCGCGTTAATTCCCGCAACCAAGCCTGACGCTGCTGACTCGACATAGCCTTCCACACCCGTCATTTGACCAGCAAAGAAGAGGTTTGGCTGTTTCTTGGAACGATAGGTTTGCTCAAGAAGATTTGGTGAATCCATATAAGAATTGCGGTGCATGACACCGTAACGAACAAACTCAGCATTTTCAAGACCTGGAATCATTTGGAAGACACGCTTTTGTTCTCCCCATTTGAGGTGGGTCTGGAAACCGACGATATTGTAGAGGCTACCAGCCGCATTGTCCTGACGAAGCTGGACAACTGCATAAGGTGTTTTAAATTCTCCATCACGAGGTCCTGTGTAGTCATCTGGATACTCCAAACCGACTGGTTTCATAGGACCATAAAGCATGGTTTTAATACCTCGTTTAGCCATGACTTCGATTGGCATACAGCCTTCAAAGTACTTTTCTTTTTCAAAAGAATTAAGCGGTGCTTCTTCCGCATTGACCAAGGCTTCATGGAAATCCATAAATTCTTGCTTGGTCATAGGGGCATTGAGGTAGGCAGCTTCTCCCTTATCATAACGAGATTTTAGATAGACCTTGCTCATATCGATAGTGTTGACATCGATAATCGGCGCTGCCGCATCGTAGAAATAGAAGCCATCGCCATCATTAAGGGTGTGAATCTTTTCAGCCAGGGCATCACTAGTCAAGGGACCAGTAGCGACAACTGTGATAACATCTGTCGGTAATTCTGTAATTTCATCACGCACCACTTCAATCAAGGGGTGGTTGGCCACTTTTTCGGTCACCATTTGGGAGAAATCATCACGGTCCACCGCAAGCGCACCACCTGCAGGAACACGTGTAGCCTCAGCAGATTCCAAAATAACAGAACCCAAGCGACGCATTTCTTCCTTAAGAAGACCAACTGCATTTGTCAAAGCATCCCCACGAAGGGAATTAGAACAAACTAACTCAGCAAAATTGTCTGTTTTGTGCTGGGGTGTTGACTTGACACCACGCATTTCATAAAGTTTAACTGGAATACCACGCTCTGCGATTTGGTAGGCTGCTTCAGAACCTGCCAAACCAGCACCGATAACATTGATATAAGATTGAGACACGACACTAATACCTCTTTGGGTGGAACCTAAGTTCATATCAAAACAAGGCACTGGCTTGTTTAACACCCACAAATCTTTCTATTTTTTTCTTCTACTAGTATAACAAAAAAAGGGAAGAAGGCAAACTTCCCTGTTTAGTCATTTTCTTCCCAATCGTGATAGGCAGCGTAGAGCTGGCTTTTATTCCACTGGTAGTGTTTCGCAACTTCCTTGATAGCTTGATTTTTCTTCATGCCTTGCTGGATGCGTACTTGTATTTCTGAAAACAAGTCCTCCTCATCTTTTTCCTCCACATCCTGACTGGCACCTTCGACGATGAGAAGGCATTCGCCCTTGAGTGGCGTTTCAGCTATGCTTTCTAATAACTCTGAAATGGTACCTCTTTGGTATTCTTCATAGATTTTAGTCAATTCCCTAACCAAGACGACCGAGCGATTACCGTAGACTTCTAGCATATTTTCTAACGTATCTGCCACACGATGAGGCGATTCATAGAAAATCTGGGTTTCAGGATAGTCTTTTTTCAAGTCGAAAAATTGCTTTTGCTGGCCTGATTTTCTCGGTAAGAAGCCGTAAAAGATATGTGGCTGTGGCGCTAAACCACTGGCAATCAAGGCAGAAATTCCTGCAGAGGCACCTGGAACAGTCACAACCGCAATTTCTTCCTCAATGGCTGCCTTGACCAAATCATGACCAGGGTCTGAGATACTAGGCAGACCTGCATCGGATACCTGAGCAATACTTTGCCCTGCTTTCAGGAAACCAATCAAATCAGGAATCTTTTCCTTGGCATTGTGCTCATGAAAACTAACCTGCTTGGTAGAAATGTCAAAATGCTTGAGCAATAGACCTGTATTGCGCGTGTCCTCAGCAGCAATCCAGTCCACTTCTTTCAAGGTCTGGATAGCTCGAAAGGTCATATCATCTAAATTGCCAATCGGCGTTGCCACTAGATACAGCTTGCCGTAGGGAGACTGCCCCTTAAAACTTTTTTGAATCTGCATGCCTACTCCCTGTATAACAACTCGTCACAGAACATACATTCCTCGTCCTGCTCTCGACGTTGTCCATAAAAATCATTACATACGTGAAATCCATCACGGTAAATGCGACGGACACTTTCGCGAACATGCTTAGCCTTGACGGGAGCATCTGCTTCCACCTCCCCCAAGCGTTCGCGCAACTTACTATTTTCCAAGCGAAGAGCTGTATTTTCCTCTACCAGGCTCTTGAGATTTTTCTTGATGGCTTCCACATCGGCCAAGGTTACCAATAACTGTTGGGAAAAATCATCCAGCGCGTCAAATAATTCTTTTTTGTCCATAAAACAGCCCTTTCCTTTCTTTATCGTTCATTTTTGAGTTCATATTTCTTTCAAGACCAGATATTCCATGGCATTTTGAAAGCTGACATTAGCTTGCCACATTTTTCTAGCTTCTAGCAAATCTTGTAGAATCACTCTTACTCTTGCTTGTAGGATATCTTGTCCACAGAGGACTTCAAGAATTCGTAAAACCTGATCTTGTTTTTCCTTATCATCTGCCAAGCTAGCTAGTTTGGCAACTTGCAAATAACTTTCCTTTTTCTTAGCCACTAACCAAGTCAGCAGGCGTTCACTTTCATCAACCAAGGTCCAAAAGCTTGCCTGATTGGCTAACTTCTCTGCTTCAGCTCGCGATTGACTAAACTGAGCTAAAAGGATCGCCTTTTTCTTAACCAATCCCATTTGTTCTAAGAGCGAGATGAGCTTTTCTTCTTGCTTTTTAAAGTGGAAAATCTGGGTCCGACTTCGGATTGTCGGTAAAATCTTTTCCTCATCGCTGGTCAAGAAGAAAATATAAACCTCACTCTGGGGTTCTTCTATGACCTTGAGCAGAGAATTGGCTGCGTTGGGGTGCATCTTCTCAGCTTGCTCGATAATAAAGACCTGCTGCTGGCTTTCAATCCCTGCTTGAGAAAACTGTCCCACCAATTCCCGAATGCGTTCTGTCTTGATGACCTGATTGACTGGCTTAATCAAGGTAACATCTGGAAACTCTCCCTGTTCAATCAGCTTACAATTCCGACATTTCTCACATGGCAACACACCTACTTTATCTGTACAAAAGAGGCTCTTAGCTAAAAATTGCGCCATTTCCAAGCTTCCAAAGAAACCTGAAAAGAGATAGGCGTGATTGAGCTGGTCTTGTTCTAGGATACGGACAAAGCGGTCAAACTGATCTGGCTGCCAGGCCTTTAGTTGATCTTGTTTCATTTGGCCAAGCCCATTCTGTCAAACAAGACAGCCTTGGTAGTTTCCACAACTTGCTCCAAAGGGAGACTAGCATCAATCTTGACAATGCGATTTCCTTCTTTGTCCAGAAGAGAAAGATAGCCTTGACGGACTTTTTTATGCAAGTCCAAACCTTCCAAGTCCAAACGATTGACCTCGCGATTGCTATTAGCAGCAATGCGAGCTAGTCCTTCTTCCACCTCGATGTCAAAATAGAGTGTCAAATCAGGTTTAAGGCCATCTGTCGCAAACTGATTTAGCCAATCAATGGCATCAATATCTAAGCCACGACCAAATCCCTGATAGGCAAGAGAACTATCAATGAAGCGGTCCATAATGACCAACTTACCAGCTTCAAGTGCTGGAAGAACTTTTTCCACCAAGTGCTGCCTGCGACTGGCGATATAGAGAAGGAGTTCTGTCTTCGCATCCATCTGAGTATGACTCGGATCCAAAATTACTTCCCGAATCTTCTCCCCAATCAAGACTCCACCAGGTTCTCGGGTTGTCAGCACCTCTACCCCTTTTTCCTCTAAAATTGGGAGCAGAGCCTCTAAAACACTGGTCTTTCCTGCTCCCTCTGGTCCCTCAAGAGAGACTAAAAATCCTTTTGACATGTCTAACTCATTTCTTTTTTACTACTTCTATTCTATCAAAAAAATAGGGGTTTGTGACAATCTTTTTGTCTTCTCATTTCATACTCAATGAAAATCAAAGAGCAAACTAGGAAACTAGCCGCAGGTTGCTCAAAGCACTGCTTTGAGGTTGTAGATAAGACTGACGAAGTCAGTTACATATATCTACGGCAAGGCGACGTTGACATGGTTTGAATTTGATTTTCGAAGAGTATCAACCACCATAAAAGAGGCAGACAAAACTACCTCTTATTTACCCAGTTCTTGTGTTCGTTTGTAGGCTTGATGAACTGCATCCATGACCGTTCCTCGAAAAGCATGCGCTTCTAGGCTTGCTACACCAGCGATAGTCGAACCGCCTGGGCTACAAACTTGATCTTTTAAGACCCCAGGATGTTCTTGGCTTTCTAGGACCAATTGCCCAGCTCCTACCACAGTTTGGGCTGCCATTTTCAGTGCTATTTCCCGTGGCAATCCCGTCTGAACACCTGCATCTGCCAAGGCTTCGATAAAGAGATAGACAAAGGCCGGTCCACAGCCTGCAAGACCTGTCGCTGCGTCGATTAAGCCTTCTCCCAGTTCAACAAAGAGACCAGCCTTGGATAAAAGCTGACAAAATAGCTCACTGTCCTCAGCCCTGCAATTAGAAGACAAGGCATAGCTAATCACTCCTTGACCGATAGAAGCAGGAGTATTTGGCATCATACGAATAATTCTGTGTTGATTTGGGATAAGACTTGCTAGTTTTTCTAAAGTCAATCCAGCTGCCATGGAAATCAAAAGAAGACTTTCTCTTTTTTCAAGGATGGTCTGGTATTGAGAAAGCAGTTCAGAAAACTGAGCAGGCTTAACTCCTAGAAAAATCACATCTGCTTCTGCAAAGATTTCGTCATTGCTAGAAGTCTGACCACCGAAGTTGGCGATGAAAGCATCCACCTTAGCTTGACTACGATTGGCAAGGAGAATCTGAGCACCCGTCTTGGCCTGCAAAACAGACTTGGCCAAACTAGCACCCATATTCCCCAAACCGATAAATCCAATCTTCATCTCTTACTCCCTTATCTGTCCTTCACCAGTGACCACATACTTGTAGCTGGTCAACTCTTTCAAGCCCATTGGACCACGCGCGTGCAGTTTCTGAGTAGAAATCCCCATTTCACAACCCAGACCAAATTGGCCACCATCTGTGAAACGAGTTGAAGCATTGACATAAACCGCTGCTGAGTCCACTTGATCTGTAAAGTATGCTGCTGCTTCAGCATTTTCCGTCACAATGGCATCCGAATGATGGGTACTGTGGGTTTCAATATGGGCAACCGCTTCTTCTAAACTGCTCACAACCTTAACAGCTAATACATAGTCTAAAAACTCGGTGTCAAAGTCTTGAGCTTCAGCCGCTTGACCAGAAACAAACTGGCTTGCTTTGCTATCAAGTCGGAATTGAATTGGTTCCAGCCCAGCTTCTTTACGCTCTGCAACTAGAACTTGCTCCAAGCGAGGAAGGAAGCTTGCTGCCTTGTCTTCATGAACCAGCAGAACCTCCATGGCATTACAAACAGAAGGACGACTGGTTTTAGCATTGTTGATGATAGACAGAGCCTTGTCTTCGTCTGCATCCTTATCGACATAAACATGGACAATCCCAGTTCCTGTCTCGATAACTGGTACGATAGCATTTTCAACCACTGCATTGATCAAACCAGATCCCCCACGAGGAATGAGAAGGTCTAGATAGCCCTTGGCCTTCATCATGGCATAGCTGCTTTCTCGGCTGGTATCTTCCACTAGTTGAATCACATCTGGATGAATGGTAGTCGTCTCCAAGCCCTTCTTCAAGGCTGTGACAATGGCATGGGCTGTTTGATAGGCGTCCTTACCACTACGAAGAACAACTGCATTTCCACTTTTAAGAGCCAAAGCAGCTGCATCAGACGTCACATTTGGACGGCTTTCATAGATAATACCAATAACTCCCATAGCTACACGTTTCTTTGTGATAACCAAACCATTTTCAAGCTGATTGATTTCTAAAATTTCACCGATTGGATCTGGTAAAGCAACCACTTCACGAATCCCAGTTGCCATCGCTTCTATACGACTTGCATCCAAATAAAGACGATCCAGCATCACATCTGAGATTTTACCCTTAGCAGCTTCCATATCAAGGTCATTTGCCGCTAAAATCTCCTCAGTAGCTGCTAATAAATGATCAGCCATGGCTAGCAAGGCTTGGTTTTTCACCTCTTCACTAGCTGTGTTGATTGATTTTTTAACAGCCTGTACCTGTTCAAATTGTTCTTGTGTACTTACCATAGTTTACCTCTAAAATTCTGTAAAGAGTAGTTGGATTTCAGGAGTAATGGAAATCCAATCGTCACGGTGAATCAAGACCCCCTTGGCTTTTTGAGAACGCAACATATCCTCCAAAGCAGATGCTCCAAATTGCACGCGTCCTTTTCCAAGTGATTTTCCACTTTCCTTGTCAAATACTGTCACGATATCACCGTAAGAAAAGGCGCCTTCTGCTTCAACGATACCAGATAAGAGAAGACTCTTGCCATGTTGAGAGAGAGCTTCTGCAGCCCCTTTATCAACCCAAATAGAACCTTGACTCTGAGCATAGAAGGCCAGCCATTGTTTCTGGGTGCGAAGTCCCTTCTCTTGCGCGACAAAGTAGGAACCATCCTTGGTCTCCTCAGCCGCTTCAATCATGGTATCTGGTTTTAAGGATGAGCAGATATAAACAGGAACTCCTGATTCTGTCGCAATAGTTGCAGCCTTGATTTTGGTTAACATGCCACCTGTTCCGTTTGAAGAACCAGCTCCACCAGCCATATCAATAATCTCACGATTGATGGTCTCGATTTTCTCCAAGCGTTTGGCTCTTGGATCTGAATTAGGATTTCCTGTATAGAGGCCGTCTACGTCTGTCAAGAGGACTAAAAGGTCAGCTTGGACCATGGCTGCTACCTGAGCACTCATAGTGTCATTATCCCCAACCTTGAGTTCATCAATAACAACACTATCATTCTCGTTGATGATAGGAATCGCCCCACGGCTAAGTAAAACAGACAAAGCCTGATGGGCATTTTTATAACGGCGCTTATCCACAAAGTCGTCCTGGGTCAGCAAGATTTGTGCAGAAACGATTTGGCGCAAGAGAAGATTGGTCGTGTATTCTTCCAACAAAAGACCCTGTCCTACCGCTGCTGAAGCCTGTTTATCAGCAATCTTAGTCGGACGCTTTTTAAATCCTAAGGCCCCAAAACCAGCCGCAATGGCACCTGAAGACACCAAAATCAATTCATGACCAGCCTCGTGCAGCATAGCCAACTGCTGGGTAATAGCCTTTACCTTACTACGTGATAAACTTCCATCCTCATTCGTCAGAGAAGAAGTCCCCACCTTAAAGACAATCCGTTTGTATTTCATAGTCTCACTCCGATTCTTCATATTTATCCATTATAACATGAATGGCAGGAAATAGAAAAGAGTTGATAGGAAAAAGGTCGAGACAAGTCATCTCAACCTTTTTTCACGTCTAATTCTTTCTCAATCTCTCCAATGTTTCCTTAAAAATCTCTGGGATATCTGCTGTAAATTCTAAGGTCTCACCTGTTCTCGGATGAGTAAATCCTAGAGTCTTGGCATGAAGAAATTGTCCATGTCCTTTCAAAGTCTTACGAGGACCATAAACTTCATCACCAGCGATTGGATGGCCAATATAAGCCATATGGACACGAATCTGATGAGTGCGACCTGTCTCTAGCTGCAACTCTACCAAGCTATAATCACCAAAGCGTTCTAAGACGTGGAAACGGGTCACTGCAGGCTTTCCTTTAGCAGTCACAGCCTGTTTCTTCCGGTCTTTTTCACTACGGCCAATCGGCGCTTCAATCACACCGCGATCATTAGGCAAATTCCCATGAATAATCGCCCAATATTTGCGGAGAGACTTCTTATCCTTGAGTTCTTGGGCAAGTGCTAGATGCGCCTCATCATTTTTAGCAATCATGAGAAGGCCAGACGTATCCTTATCAATACGATGAACAATTCCTGGGCGTAGAACCCCATTGATACCCGACAAGTCCTTAATATGATACATAAGGGCATTTACTAGAGTTCCACTAGTATGACCAGCACTCGGATGCACCACCATCCCCTGAGGTTTGTTAACGACGGCCACATCCTCATCTTGGTAGATGATATCTAGCGGAAGATTCTCAGCCACATACTCTAAGACCTCCGGCTCTGGTACATGGTAAGTGACGATATCACCCTCTTGAACTGTGTATTTAGCTTTCTTGACTTGACCATTAACCAAGACCTGTCCTGATTTGATTTGTTCATTCGCGAGACTACGTGATAATTCTGTCAAATCCGACAAAGCCTTATCTAAACGCAGGCCACCAGTTTCAATTTTAATTTCCATTTATTTCCTCTTTTAGCATTACAATCAATAAAATAATCACTCCAACAGTCAGATAGCTATCTGCCACATTGAAAATTGCAAAATTGATAAAGTCCAAGTGAAACATATCCACAACAAAGCCCTGACTTACCCTGTCAATAAAGTTTCCAAGACCACCTGCGATAATCAAGGTCAAACCCAAGACCATCCAGAATGAGTCCTCCATGTGTTTATGTAGATACCAAATGGCACCTACCACGACAACCAGGGTAATGACAGCGAATAACAACTGCTGATCTTGTAAGATAGAAAAGGCTGCACCTCGATTTTGCAGGTAGGTCAAACTAACGAAATTGGGAATCCAAGAGCGTACTTCACCCAGTGGAATCTGCTGGACGATATAGGATTTTACCAACTGATCAAGCCCAATCAAAAGTAGTACAATGACTGCCACTATTCCTCTTTTTTTCATGATTTCCTCTTCTGATTAAAATATTCTTGCATGACTTCTACAAAGAGAGTCCCAGCTTGACTCAGCTCCACTTCTTCACGTTTAACATAGACCATGCGATTATCTAGGTTATCCTTGAGACGAATGACTGTAATCCCATTGACACTGTCACTATCTAAAAATCCGGAACCTGTTGCATAAGCGTCCGTCCGCTCCAAAATACCATTCAAAGTAGCACGGTCTGTCACATTGAACATCTGCGAGCTCGCACTGGTATCAACAAAGTTCTCTGAATAATAAAGGTACTCATCTTTCTCTTGAGTGAAACGAACCGTTGGTAGATCAGCTAAATCCTCCATAACCAATTCCTCTTTCTGAGCCAAAGGATGCCCCTCGCGGAGATAAATGTGGGTATGGAAGGAAATCAATTCAATGACCTCTAAGCCTAGCTTTTCAACCCGTTGCATAATACCCTTTTTATTTTGATTGTTAAGGTAGATAATCCCAATCTCACTATGCCCTTGGGCTACTTCGTCTAAGATTTGAACAGTAGTTGATTCAAAAATACGGAAGTTCTTATAGTCAGGATAGCGCTCTGAGAAAGCCGTAATGGTTGGTGGCAAGAAGTCATAGTGCTGACTAGCAATTGAAAATTCATCTTTTTCTTCCTCAGGATTGGCATACTGATTTTGAAAAATATCAAATCCTTTAACCAATTCTTGCGCTTTTTCATAGAATTCCATACCACGACGGGTCAAGAAAGTCCCTGAGCTGGTCCGACGGAAAATCTTAAAGCCCAACTCTTTTTCCAAATCACGAACAGAAATAGACAGACTCGGCTGACTAACATACATCTTTTCAGCAGCTTCACGAAAAGTACCGCTATTCGCAATAGCCACAACATAGCGTAATTGTTGAATGTTCATCTTCTACCCCCAACTTCTTTATCTTTTCATTATACCATATTTTAGAAGTTTTCCAAAAAGGAAAAAAGTCTGGAAATTTTCAAGTCTAAGCGAATACTCTAATACCTCAATACAAGAATTAGAATGATATCTTTTTTCAGTCCTCATTTTATTTCAAACAAATAAAAACAGCAAATCTTGTTGATTTACCGTTTAAAACATGATACAAGAAAACTCTCTAAAAATTTCTTTTATTCTATAAATCAACTAGAATAAGCTTCTTCAACCCTATTCGCTATATCTGGACTTACTTCCCAAATCCCAACATAAGGTTGTTCAATAAACTGTTTTTCTTTCATAGTGTATAGATAGGCTACACTATCCTTTTCCTCATTCTGATGAGTGAATTTGATAATGATGTAATCTTTATCATTTGTCGGTTGATCATTGAAACTCTCAAAAGTTGTAGATTTGGACTGTTTCTGTATCTCCTCAATCAATTTTGAAATTTCTTCTCTCTTGTTTATAGTTTTAACATCTTCAGAAATTTTTTTCTTCAAGGAAATTACAGAGACCGTTTCAGGTTCAGGAAGAATAAGTTTTTTCTTACTGACACAAGCAGATAGAACAAGAAATGAGATTGAACAGACTATCATGGTGATCATCTTTTTCATACAGCTTCACATCCTTTCCATATTTCTGCTAGCTCACTAAGATAAAATTATAATATCAAACCTTAGCAATTTTTGCAATATCTTATTCCTTTATAAAATTCATTACTGTAAAAATTCTACTAGATTATAATTTTTCAACAACAGATAAAGTAGCTAACAAGTTCGCTTCATATATAGGATTTTAAATATGGGTACCAGCGTGGGTACCAAAACAAAAAAAGAGGCTCTCCGAAATCTCGGAAAGCCTTATTTAATGCTACTTCTAGCTTCCTCGCCTTTATACTTCAAGGCTCGGGATAAAAAGGTTCACTGGACCTTTTTATTTTGCGATTGGGTAAACAGAAACTTGTTTTTTATCGCGTCCTTTACGTTCAAAGCGTACTACGCCCTCAACTTTAGCGAACAAAGTATCGTCTCCACCACGTCCAACGTTTACACCAGGGTAGATGTGTGTACCACGTTGACGGTAAAGGATTGATCCACCTGTTACAGTTTGTCCGTCAGCTGCTTTAGCTCCAAGACGTTTTGCTTGTGAATCACGTCCGTTTGATGTAGAACCTCCACCTTTTTTGTGGGCGAAAAGTTGCAAGTTGCTAAGAGTCATTTTTAACATAATGTTTTCCTCCGTGTTAGTTTTCTGTGATAACTCTGGTTTGGACGAACTCTGAAGAGTTCTCCGATAAGTTTGCCATACCTAAGAAAAATGATTCAAAGAATAACTGGGTCATTTCTCTCTGGTGTGAAGGAAGATCTTTTGGAATTTCAACCATCAGATAGCCACCTTCATCTTCGTTTAATTCTAAGATTGGTTCATAGCCTGCAAATTTTTCAATGGAATTGATAAAGTTAATGGCAAGCGTAGAAACCGATGCACACACGACATCTAAGCCGTATTCGCCACTCTCGGCGTGTCCAGTAATTTCCGCACTCCTCAGCTCGCCATCTTCGGCTCTCTCAAAGACTGCCTGTATCATGTGTTCTCCTTAAAATTAAGCGTTGATTGCGTTGATGACAACTTTAGTATATGGTTGACGGTGACCTTGTTTACGGTGGCTACCTTTTTTAGGTTTGTACTTGTAAGTAACAACTTTCTTTTGTTTTCCTTGTTTTTCAACAGTTCCAACTACAGTAGCTCCAGCAACAAGTGGAGTTCCGACAACAGTGTTTTCACCACCAACAAGAACAACTTCGTTAAAAGTAACTTCTTGACCAGCTTCAACGTTCAATTTTTCAACGTAAACTGCTTGACCAACTTCAACTTTAACTTGTTTTCCGCCAGTTTTGATAATTGCGTATGTGCTCATTATGCACCTCCTATGATTTTTATGGGTTTCCCCGAATTTTTTGTGAAGACTCGCCTAGCATCGTGGGACGAACCACTTAAAAGAAGAGCTCTAAGTATAACAAAGAATAAACTAGGAATTGAGCCGAAGGCATAACTTATGTTAGGCAAGGCGACAATGACGAAGTTTAAATTTGTTATACGACGAGCAACGATGTTCGTGCGGTTGCACAGGAACGTGCATAGTCAACTCTTCAAGTATAGCATATCTCCTATTTTCTTACAAGTAATAACACCTAAAATGAAGCTTTTTCTTTTACTTTTTTCCGCCACGAGGCAAAAAGCATACTGAGGTAAAAAATACTCATCATAATAGGAACACCAAGAATAGTCTTTTCATGATAGAAAATCGTCAAATAGGCTGAAAAGACAACGCCAAGGACAAAACTACTAAGCAGGCTAACAAATATAAATCCTTCACGCAAAAAAGGTGTGTGCTTGGTTCGGAAATAATCTCCAAAAGCCAGCATGGTCCGCTTGATATTTCCTGTCATAAAAGCGTTATTATAGGCAATACCCGACACTTCTCCAAAAGCAGTTGTCACCAGTCCCATACAGAAGGCCAAGGGTGGTACTAGATAGATATTATCCACAGTTTGCGGCACAAAACCAATAATGATTGATAAGATTGCCAAAGGAATCAGTGACAGAATCGGTTTTTTCACAATTCTCAATTTTTCCTTATAAACAGTTAATAAAAAGACCCCCATCATAAAAGCTAGCAAGGTGAGAACCTTGTCCCTAACATCTGAAACATTATTTTGGATTAATTCTACTGAAAGAAAGACGACATTCCCAGTTTGTCCAGCTACAAGAGTGTTCCCTCGCACAATAAACGTATAGGCATCTACATAACCTGCACAAAAAGTCAAAAAAAGCGCTAGCCTCTTAGACTGACGTGATATTTTTCTTATCGGTAATAACCTCATTTTCCCTCCCATTTCATTTACTCATCTCATTATTGTACCACTTTCTTTGGAAAAGACCTAGTAGCTTATTTGAAATTTTTTCCCCTCTGTTGGATAGTCCTGTCTATCTATGTTATAATGAAAGAAGGATTTGAAATTGGAAAAGGAGTAACTATGCTTAAATTAGGTGTCATCGGAACAGGGGCTATCAGCCACCACTTCATAGAAGCAGCCCATACCAGTGGAGAATACAAGCTGGTCGCAGTCTATTCTAGAAAACTAGAAACTGCGGCAACCTTTGCTTCTCGCTATCAGGATATCCAACTCTTTGATCAATTAGAAGACTTCTTCAAGAGCTCCTTTGATGTGGTCTATATTGCCAGTCCAAATTCCTTGCATTTTGCTCAGGCAAAAGCTGCCTTGTCTGCAGGTAAACACGTCATTCTTGAAAAACCAGCTGTCACTCAGCCACAAGAATGGCTAGATTTGAGACATACAGCTGAGAAAAATCACTGTTTTATATTCGAAGCAGCTCGCAATTACCATGAAAAAGCTTTTATAACTATCAAAAACTTTTTAGCAGACAAGCAAATTTTAGGGGCAGATTTCAACTATGCTAAGTATTCTTCCAAAATGCCTAACTTGTTGGCTGGGGAGATACCAAATGTCTTTTCAGACCGTTTTGCTGGTGGAGCGCTTATGGATTTGGGAATTTATCCTCTCTACGCTGCCGTTCGTCTCTTTGGAAAAGCTCAAGACGCGACCTATCAGGCTCAACAGCTTGACAATAGCATTGACTTAAATGGAGATGGAATCCTCCTCTACCCTGACTTTCAAGTTCATATCAAGGCTGGGAAAAACATCACTTCCAATCTTCCTTGCGAGATTTATACGACAGATGGCACCTTGATCCTCAATACCATCGAGCATGTTCGCTCGGCTATTTTTACCGACCATCAAGGTAATCAAGTCCAACTCCCTATCCAACAGGCTCCTCATACGATGACTGAGGAAGTCGCTGCATTTGCACACATGATCCAGCAACCAGATCTGAATCTCTACCAAACTTGGTTGGAAGATGCAAGTTTTGTTCATGAACTACTATTTACCATGCGCCAGACTGCTGGCATTAGATTTGAGGCAGAAAAATGAAAAACAAACTACCGACTGAATGGCAAGAACTGAGTGACCAACTCGGTTTCCAAGAATTCACTCCCATTCAAACCCAACTATTTGAGCCCCTTCTTGCTGGAGAAAACCTCCTAGGAGTGAGCCCAACAGGAACTGGTAAGACCCTAGCTTACCTTCTACCAAGTCTTCTCAGACTACAAAAGAAAAAAAACCAACAACTCTTGATTCTAGCACCAAATACTGAGCTTGCTGGACAGATTTTTGATGTATGTAAAACGTGGGCTGAAGCTATCTGCTTAACTACCCAACTCTTCTTATCAGGTTCGAGTCAAAAACGTCAAATTGAACGACTCAAAAAAGGACCAGAAATTCTGATTGGAACCCCTGGCCGTATCTTTGAACTGATTAAATTGAAAAAAATCAAGATGATGAATGTGGAAACCATCATCCTGGATGAATTCGACCAATTACTAGATGATTCTCAGATACACTTTGTCGAGAAAATTACTCACTACGCACCTCGTGACCACCAACTTGTCTATATGAGTGCGACAACCAAGTTTGACCAAAAGAAGATTGCGCCTAACACACGTACCATTGATCTCTCTGACCAAAAATTGGACAACATCCAGCACTTCTACATGCAGGTAGATCAACGTCACCGAGTGGATATGCTACGAAAACTGGCTCATGTAGAGGATTTCCGAGGTCTTGTCTTCTTTAACAGCCTATCAGACCTTGGAAGTGCAGAAGAAAAACTACAGTATCGGGATATCTTGGCTGTTTCCCTCGCTAGTGATGTCAATGTCAAGTTCAGAAAAGTCATCTTAGAAAAGTTTAAAGACAAGCAACTAACCCTACTTCTCGCAACAGACCTTCTGGCTCGTGGAATTGATATCGATAGCCTCGAATGTGTCGTAAACTTTGATGTTCCTAGAGATAGCGAAACCTACACTCACCGTGCTGGCCGTACTGGTCGTATGGGCAAGGAAGGTTACGTTATCACTCTCGTCACTCATCCAGAAGAAATCAAAAAACTTAAGAAGTTTGCAAGTGTACGAGAAATTGTCCTAAAAAATCAAGAACTCTATGTAAAATAAAGCCCTCATTGAGGCTGGGCAAAAAGTCTTTAAAATCAAAAACGCATAATATCAGGTATTGAACCTTGATATTATGCGTTTTATTGTGGGAAATTTTACTTCATTTTCTCCTAAAATTGAGTTTTTATCTAGCCTCTTTTTTGTAAAACTACATAAGATTCGTAGTAAAAAAACTCTCCAACTATTTTATTATACCATATAAATTAATAAATAAATAGACTTGTTTTTTTATTTTTTTGACGTATACTAATAATAGAAAACGCTTAAAATTAAATAAAAGGAGATTTTATGAGGAAAGTAAATAAGGACATTTTATTCTTAACCGGAATCATAGTTTTATGTTTTGGTTTTTTATTATTTCACATCAACCCCTATTATGCTGGACCCGATGAGACACTGAAAGGAAGAATAAATTTATTCTTTTGGCAGCTATATTGGAGACCTATAGGAACTCTCAGTATCCTTTCGGGTTGCATTATGACTTTCAAAGGATTGAAAAAATAATCTTTTGATCATGAAGAATAGACATTTTTTTATGATTAAATTGAAATTATTGTTTTTCTCTGTTCTATCAAATCTATTTTTCTTAGTCACAACATCTACGGTTTTTGCTGATGTCTATCCTTGCACAAATTATGAAATTGTATCTAATCGTGTTGTAAAAGATATCAACACAGGAGAGTTATTGTCATTTTATACGACTGAACTTAGAGACGCCTATTTAGAGTCTAAATCTACGTATCAGACTCGTTCTAATGCAACTGGTGTTGCAGACTATAGAACTAGCTCCTCTCACTCTTATAAGAGCAGCGCTACATCAGGATCTCTAAGTTCAACTGCTTATGGTGGAAAAGCTGGAGCTACCCTAACTTTAAGTGCAGCTGTTAGCTTTTCTGCTCCTGAGTCTGGATTTTGACTTAGTTTAAATCACTCAGTATCCCATAACGTACCACCCTACACTTATGGTTACATCAGGCTAAAAGCATCTTACATAGTAAATGTTCGTAAACTAGAAGTTAGATACTTAGGAACTAACAAATGGGTTCCAGCTGGTGAAACCTCTACTATATCGAATGTTAGTGTTTGGAGCGAACTAGTCACTTGAAAATAACTTATTAGATGGATCTGGACTTTATCAGGTCTATCTTTTTATTTTTTTAAAAAAAGAACCTTGCAAAGCAAGATTCTTTTAGTGTCTGACTTAAATAATTGTTCTTCTGGGAACTAAATCGAATTAAGCTTCGATTTCTGTAACCATACCTGAACCAACAGTACGACCACCCTCACGGATAGAGAATGTAGTACCTTGTTCTACGGCGATTGGGTGGATCAACTCAACGTCGATTGTCACGTTATCACCAGGCATTACCATTTCAGTACCTGCTGGAAGTTCGATTGAACCTGTAACGTCAGTAGTACGGAAGTAGAATTGTGGACGGTAGTTGTTGAAGAATGGAGTGTGACGTCCACCTTCTTCTTTAGTAAGGATGTAAACTTCACCTTTGAATTTAGTGTGTGGGTTGATTGAACCTGGTTTAGCGATAACTTGTCCACGTTCGATTTCGTCACGTTGAACACCACGAAGAAGTACACCTACGTTATCTCCGGCAAGACCTTCGTCAAGTTGTTTACGGAACATTTCAACACCAGTAACAACTGCTTTTTGAGTTTCTTCTTTGATACCAACGATTTCGATTTCGTCGTTGACTTTAACGATACCACGGTCGATACGTCCTGAAGCAACTGTACCACGTCCAGTGATTGAGAATACGTCTTCGACTGGAAGAAGCAATGGTTTGTCAGTGTCACGTTCTGGTTCTGGGATGTACTCATCAACTGTGTTCATCAATTCCATAACGATGTCTTCGTATTTAGTGTCACCTTCAAGGGCTTTAAGAGCTGAACCTTGGATAACTGGAAGATCGTCACCTGGGAAGTCGTATTCTGACAATAGGTCACGGATTTCCATTTCAACCAATTCAAGCAATTCTTCGTCGTCAACCAAGTCAACTTTGTTCATGAAGACGATAAGGTGTTTAACACCAACCTGACGTGAAAGAAGGATGTGCTCACGAGTTTGTGGCATTGGTCCGTCAGTTGAAGCTACTACAAGGATAGCTCCGTCCATTTGAGCGGCACCAGTGATCATGTTTTTAACGTAGTCCGCGTGTCCTGGAGCGTCGATGTGAGCGTAGTGACGTTTTTCAGTTTCGTACTCAACGTGCGCAGTGTTGATAGTGATACCGCGTTCGCGTTCTTCTGGAGCAGCATCGATAGACGCATAGTCTTTAGGTTGGTTAACTGATGAAGGCAAGCGACGTGCCAAAACAGTTGTGATAGCTGCAGTTAGGGTAGTTTTACCGTGGTCAACGTGTCCGATAGTACCAATGTTAACGTGTGGTTTACTACGATCGTATTTTTCTTTTGCCATTTGAGTAAAAGCCTCCAATAAAATATATTTTATAGATAGACAGTAGGCAATACAGTCTAACTTTCCTTACTATTTTATCAAATTTCAGCTAAATTGCAAGTGTTTTACAAAGTTTTTGTGAATTATTCTTAATCAACTAATTCTAAACGACACTTCTACTCCTATCACCTAGCTAAACAAAAAGAAAAATCAGGAATTCCTGACTTTTACTTAGCTAATTCTCTTTCTCGTTCTTTCATTATTTTATGATTTTCATACAAACGTGATAAAAACTTAGAAATTTCTTTTAAGATAGAATAGGTTGGTACTGCGACAATCATGCCAATGACACCATAGATATTACTTGATAACAAAAGTAATACTAAAATCGTAATTGGATGAACCTTCATCACTCCACCAACGATTCGAGGGTAAAGGATGTTCCCATCTACTTGTTGAATAATCAACATATAAACAACTGCAATCAGCATTCTATGAGGATCAGTAAAGACATTGGCGATAATCATCGGAATCAAACCAATACTTGGTCCAACATAAGGAATGAGATTGGCCAATCCTGAAAAGATGGCAAAGACCAAAGCGTATTTCAAACCAATCACGCTATATCCGATAAAGGCCAAACAACCAATAATAATCGCATCAATAGCAACTCCACTAATATATCGAGCAATTGTAGTATTCAAATTTTTTAAAAGACCTGTAATATGCAACTTATCTCGCTTTAAAACAGTACGCTCAAGCATCGGCAAGAATTTGTGGCCATCTAACAAAAAATAAATTAAAAATACAGGTGTCATGATAATAATCAAAAC
Organism: Streptococcus mitis; assembly: GCF_047464035.1. GTDB lineage: Bacteria > Bacillota > Bacilli > Lactobacillales > Streptococcaceae > Streptococcus > Streptococcus mitis_DX. The sequence continues at coordinate 29,052 of NZ_JASHCQ010000001.1, read as the reverse complement.
AGTACTAAAGAGCGCAGATAAGACACTTCCAACACTATTCGTTACACTATTTAGGATATTCTGTAGAATATCTACATAAGAGAGATTTAACTGTTGAATAGTCGCTTGAATATCTAAATTTTGAAAGGCTGGATAAGTGGATAAATCGATAATCAAATCTTGCAGACGACTGTAGATTGTCTGACTTGTAGCAATCAAACTTGTCAGCTGATTAATCAAAATCGGTAAGAGATAGACGACCCCAATAACTAGCCCACAAACCAAGGCGCACAAGGTTAGTAGAATACCAATGATACGGTTAATTTTGAAATACTTTTGTAAAAAATTTACAATAGGATTGGTCAAATAATATAAAAAACCACCTAAAAGAAAGGGAATCATTATAGTGTTTGCGACACTTACAAAAGGCGTTATAATCCCACCCATCTGTCTCCATAAATAAAAGATGATGGTTAATAGTAAAATCTCACTGGTCCAAAAAAATAATTTATTCTTACGAAACATGAAGTACCTCCATTCATCTATTTTACCACACTTTCAAAAAAGCTTCTTTCTTATATCATGAAACTGGGAATATTTTTTTCTTTATGATAGAATAAACTTACTATGAAAAAAATAATTTTAACTCTCCTAAGCCTTTCCGTTATTGGGGCAGCATCTACTGTTGATGCTCAAGATTTTAATATTGCTGCTAAACATGCAATTGCTGTTGAGGCAAATACCGGTAAAATTCTCTATGAGAAAGATGCAACCCAGCCAGTTGAAATTGCTTCGATCACAAAATTGATTACTGTTTATCTTGTCTATGAAGCCTTGGAAAACGGTAGTATTACACTATCAACTCCGGTAGATATCTCTGATTATCCATACAAATTAACGACAAATTCTGAAGCGAGTAACGTTCCTATGGAGGCTCGTAATTATACCGTCGAACAACTACTGGAAGCAACCCTAGTATCCAGTGCTAACAGTGCAGCTATTGCGTTAGCTGAAAAAATTGCTGGCTCAGAAAAAGATTTCGTCGATATGATGAGGGCAAAGCTCTTGGAATGGGGCATTCAGGATGCCACTGTTGTCAATACGACGGGTCTTAACAATGAGACTTTAGGGGATAACATTTACCCAGGATCTAAAAAAGATGATGAAAACAAGCTCAGTGCTTATGATGTCGCTATCGTTGCTCGCAATCTCATCAAAAAATACCCACAAGTCTTGGAAATCACGAAAAAACCTTCTTCTACTTTTGCTGGAATGACAATCACTTCTACCAACTACATGTTAGAAGGTATGCCTGCTTATCGCGGTGGTTTTGATGGCCTTAAGACAGGAACAACAGATAAGGCTGGAGAGTCTTTTGTTGGTACTACAGTCGAAAAAGGGATGAGGGTTATCACAGTTGTTTTGAACGCAGACCATCAAGACAATAATCCTTACGCTCGCTTCACAGCTACATCGTCACTAATGGATTATATCTCTTCTACATTCACGCTTCGTAAAATCGTTCAAAAAGGCGATGCCTACCAAGATAGTAAAGCTCCTGTACAAGATGGAAAAGAAGATGCGGTCACTGCCGTTGCCAAAGATGATATCACTCTTATTGAACGTGTTGGGGGACAATCGTCCCAAACTATTCAATTCACACCTGATTCTAAGGCAATACCAGCACCACTTGAAGCCGGAACTGTGGTTGGACATTTGACTTATGAAGACAAGGACTTGATTGGTCAAGGTTACATCACCACAGAACGTCCTAGTTTTGAAATGGTAGCAGAAAAGAAAGTTGAAAAAGCCTTCTTCTTAAAAGTTTGGTGGAATCAGTTTATCCGCTTCATCAACGAAAAATTATAAAAAATCGCGATTTTAAACCGCGATTTTTTGTTACAAGTTCATCTTCAAAATCCTTGATTATGGGTAAATATAAAAACAAATTTTACCCAACTGATCCTTCCATCTCATAGCTAATCAAGCGGTTCAGCTCAACTGCATATTCCATTGGAAGTTCTTTTGTGAAGGGTTCTACAAATCCCATAACAATCATCTCTGTTGCCTCAGATTCTGACAAGCCACGGCTCATGAGGTAATAGAGTTGTTCTTCTGAAATCTTAGAAACCTTAGCTTCGTGTTCCAAAGCAACTTGCGAGTTATGAATTTCATTAAATGGAATAGTATCTGATGCTGATAAGTCATCCATGATAATGGTGTCACACTCGATGTGAGAAACAGATTTCTTAGAGTTTTTGTTAAAGGTTACTTGTCCACGGTAGTCCACCTTTCCTCCGCCTTTAGCGATGGATTTAGACACGATAGACGAACTTGTATGTGGAGCATTGTGGATCATCTTAGCACCAGTGTCTTGGTGTTGTCCTGCATTAGCAAAGGCGATAGAGAGCATAGTACCACGCGCCCCTTCTCCATCTAGGTAAACGGATGGATATTTCATGGTTGTTTTGGCACCCAAGTTTCCATCGATCCACTCAACAGTGGCATCCTTTTGAGCCTTAGCACGTTTTGTTACCAAGTTATAAACGTTATCAGACCAGTTTTGAATAGTCGTATAACGCATATAAGCTCCGTCCAAGGCGAAGATTTCTACGATGGCCGCATGCAAGCTGTTGCTTGAATAAGTTGGTGCCGTACATCCTTCTACGTAGTGAACACTCGCTCCCTCGTCAACGATAATCAAGGTACGTTCGAACTGACCTGTATTTTCGTTGTTGATACGGAAGTAAGTTTGAAGCGGAATATCTACCTTAACACCTTTTGGTACGTAGATAAATGTTCCACCTGACCATACTGCTGAGTTGAGGGCAGCCAACTTGTTATCTGTCGGCGGTACCAACTTGGCAAAGTATTGTTTAAACAAGTCTGGGTATTCCTTGAGGGCAGAATCTGTATCTGTAAAGATAATCCCCAATTTCTGGAACTCTTCCTTCATGTTGTGGTAAACCACTTCTGACTCATACTGAGCAGAGGCACCAGCTAGATAAGCACGCTCAGCTTCAGGAATCCCGATACGCTCAAAGGTTTCTTTAATTTTTTCAGGAACTTCATCCCAAGAGCGAGCAGGTTTATCAGATGGTTTTTGGTAGTAGATCAAGTCATCAAAGTCAATCTCTGATAAGTCTGCTCCCCATGTTTGCATGGGCATTTTTTTAAAGGTTTCATAAGACTTCAAACGGAATTCTAACATCCACTCAGGTTCTCCCTTAGCAGCCGATAATTCGCGAATGACATCTTCGTTTAATCCTTTTCCTGTCGATAGGACAGGCTCTACATCATCATGGAAACCAAATTTATATTCACCAAGATCAATTGGTTTTGGTTCTACTCTTTCTTCAGCCATAATATCCTTTCTTTCATTCTTCAGTTTTACTGATTCATAAGACATAAGAAGCTTGTCTTACTGTTTTTCTTGATTTTCAATTGTTTTCTTCAGGGCATTCCAAGCTAGGGTTGCACACTTAATTCGTTGAGGGAATTTGGCAACACCTGACAAGAAGGCTGCATCGCCAAGTTTGTCTTGACGTTCATCTTTTTGCCCTTGAACCATTTCAGAAAAAATGGTCGCAAGTTCTAATATTTCTTGTTTGGTTTTTCCTAAAACGGCATCTGTCATCATGCTTGCAGAGGCAGTCGAGATGGTGCAACCTGAGTTTAGAAAAGCGATATCCTCCAAGCGGTCTTCTGCATCAAACTTGACAGAGAGATTGATGACATCTCCACAGGTCGGATTATTGAGACTGATTTGTTCAGCGTCTTCTAACTTCCCTTGATGATGTGGATTTTTCGAATGGTCTGCTACCACTGCCATATAAAGGCTATCTAGTTTAGAAAGTGCCATTGAAAAACTCCTTTGTCTTTTGTAAGGCATCGACTAGCTTGTCGCAATCTGCCTTGGTATTGTAAATATAAAAACTTGCGCGAGCTGTTGCTGGGACATCCAAATACTGGAGCAAAGGTTGCGCACAATGGTGACCTGCTCGAACTGCCACACCTTCATAATCCAGAGCTGTAGCAAGGTCGTGAGGATGAAGATTCCCAAGGTTAAAGGCAATGACACCTGAACGTTGAGACAAGTCCTGCGAACCATAAATGGTCAATCCTTCTATCGCCTGCAATTTTGGATAGACATACGAGATTAATTCCTGCTCATGAGCTTCAATGGTATCCATACCAATCTTTTCCAGATAATCCACTGCTGCAGCTAGTCCGATAGCACCTGCCATATTTGGTGTTCCAGCCTCAAATTTCCAAGGCAACTCCTTCCAGCTAGCAGATTGCTCATAGACGAAATCAATCATCTCACCGCCAAATTCAACTGGTGACATTTGCTCCAGATACTTTTCTTTGCCATAAAGAACACCGATACCAGTCGGACCAGCCATCTTGTGACCTGAAAAGGCAAAGAAGTCCACATCCAAGTCCTGGACATCGATCTTCATATGAGGCGTAGATTGAGCACCATCCACCACCATGATGGCTCCAACTTGGTGGGCCATTTGCGTGATTTCTTTAATCGGATTGACTACACCCAGAACATTTGAGGCGTGAGCTAGGGAAACAAACTTGACTCTATCAGTCAATTTAGCTCGCAAATCATCCATATCCAGAGCTCCGTCCTTGAGATAGACATAGACAAGCTCTGCCCCAGTCTTACGGCAGGCTTCCTGCCATGGAATGATATTGGAATGGTGTTCCATGACGGAAATCAAGACCTGGTCTCCCTCAGTCAAGACTTCCTCAGCAAAGCGCGCTACCCAGTTCAGACTGGTCGTCGTTCCTCTAGTGAAGAGAACTTCCTTTATTGAGCCTGCATTGATAAACTTACGAATGGTTTCACGAGCTGCTTCATAAGATGCTGTTGCTCGTTCAGCCAAGGTATGAACCCCACGGTGAACATTGGCATTGTCCTGCTCATAGTAGCGGTTAATCGTCTCCAGAACTGCTAGTGGTTTTTGTGTCGTCGCAGCATTGTCCAAATAAACCAATGGTTCATCATTAACAATCTGGTCTAAAATTGGAAAATCCTTGCGAATCGCTTCTACATCTAACATAGGCTACCCCTTAGCGTTTTGACAATTTTTCTTCGATCGTTGCAATCATTTCATCACGAACTTCCTTGACTGGAATCTCAACGATGACGGATCCAAGGAAACCACGAACAACCAAGCGTTCTGCAGTTGCCTTATCCAAACCACGGCTCATGAGGTAGTACATGTCTTCTGGATCTACCTGACCGATAGAAGCCGCGTGTCCTGCAGTAACATCATTTTCATCAATCAAAAGAATTGGATTGGCATCTGAACGCGCTTGGTCTGACAGCATAAGAACACGGCTCTCTTGTTGGGCATCTGCTCCCTTGGCACCCTTGATAATGTGGCCAATACCATTGAAGGTCAAGGTTGCTTTTTCAAGAATAACCCCATGTTGAAGGATATTCCCGATTGAGTTGCAACCATAGTTAGTTACTCGGGTATCAATCCCTTGTACCTGACGGCCACTTGAAAGAGCTACAACTTTCAGGTCAGCATGGCTACCGTTACCAATCAAGTCGCTATCAAAGTCCGCAACGACGTTCCCTTCGTTCATGACACCGATTGCCCAGTCAATGCTTGCATCGTTGCCTAATTTACCACGACGGCTAATGTAAGCAGTGACGTTTTCACCTAGACGGTCAATCGCAGCAAACTTGACTTGCGCACCAGAACGTGCAATCACTTCAACTGTGATATTTGCAGTTGCCTTAGCACTACCTCCACCACGTGACTCTAAACGCTCCAGATAACTAATCTTACTGTTCTTACCAGCGATAATCATAATATGCTTGTTAAACGGCACATCACTATCGCTGTCTTGATAGAAAATTCCTTCGATTGGTTCTTTAATCTCAACGTTATCAGGAATATAGAGAACAGCACCACTATTGAAATAAGCTGTATGGTAGGCTGCCAACTTGTCATCGTCATACTTAACAGATGACATGAAGAATTCTTCGATCAGCTCTGGAATTTCTTCTAAAGCTGAGTGGAAGTCTGTAAAGACGACACCCTGTTCAGCCAATTCAACTGGAATTTGCTCAAAAACAGTTTGAGTTCCTACTTGTACCAACCTCAAGTGATTATCTAGAGCTGTGAAATCTGGAACATTTGCTGATGGCTCACTTTCTGTAATCGTTCCATCACCCAGATTCCAACGGTGGAATTTGACACGCTCAATAACTGGTAATTCCAAAGTCTCAATCTTGTCAAAAGCTTTTTGACGGAGGTCAGCCAACCAGCTTGGTTCAGCGTGCATTTCTGAAAAAAGTTTAATATTTTCTTTAGTCATTTACTTCTCCTAAAAGATACGAGGGAATTACAATTCTTCCTTGTAGTCGTAGCCAAGTTCTTCAGCTAGTTTTGCGTATCCTTCACGTTCCAAACGCGCAGCCAATTCTGGACCACCTGAAAGGACAACACGACCTTCCATCATGACGTGTACCACATCAGGTGTGATGTAGTTCAAAAGACGTTGGTAGTGAGTGATAATCATAGCACCAAAGCCTTCACCTCGCATAGCATTCACACCTTTAGAAACAACTTTAAGGGCATCAATATCAAGACCAGAGTCAATCTCATCCAAAAGGGCAAAAGTTGGTCCCAACATCAAAAGTTGAAGAATCTCATTGCGTTTTTTCTCACCACCAGAGAAACCTTCGTTGAGGTAACGCTCAGCCATTTCTTCTTTCATGTTGAGTAATTCCATCTTCTCATCCAATTTAGTGATAAACTCACGAACTGAAATCTTCTCATCGTCTTCTTTACCAGCATTCATAGCTGCACGAAGAAACTCAGCATTGGTAATTCCAGGAATTTCTGATGGGTATTGCATAGCAAGGAAAAGTCCCATACGCGCACGCTCATCAACTTCCAACTCAAGGATGTTTACGCCATCAAACAAGACTTCACCTTTGGTAACTTCATAGTTTGGATTTCCCATGATAGCGGCAGAAAGAGTCGATTTACCTGTACCATTTGGTCCCATGATAGCGGCGATTTCTCCTGTTTTCAGGGTCAGGTTAACCCCTTTTAAAATTTCTTTTCCTTCAATCTCAACGTGAAGATCTTTGATCTCTAATACTGACATGATAGTTCCTTTCTTTTTCAAGGCCTTTACAGTTCTTACTGGAAACATACTTGATTTCCCTAGAAAATACGGTAAAAGGTCAATAAATATACTTTTATAGTATAACAAAAAAAAGCCTAAAAGGCTTTGATTTTGTCTAGAAGCTGAGGACTAGTCTTTTCCTTTTAAATGTTGGTCAATGACATCTACTATTTTACCCATCAAGTAACTAACTCGGAAATTTCTAAAGAGCAAAATGGCCCAAAAGGCTGCCATAATATAACGACCAGTCATCCAGGCTTCATTGAAAAAATAGGTCTCAGCAGCTGTAAACAGCGCGATGATAATAAATTGTTGTCTATTCATAAACTTATTGTATCATGAAATCTTTCTTTAGTCTTCCTCTACCTTCACTTTATCAGCCAAAAATTCAAATCCTTCTGGAATCAGGCTTTCTTCTGCTTCTTTTTCAGTTTGAGAAGATTTGGCTTTGGCTGAAAAGGCTGCGCGAACTTCTTTCCATTCCTCCATGGAAATGGCTAAAATCTCAGGTGAAAAACCTGCTGCCTGACTGAGGATGTTACCAAACATAGTGTTGAGATTGTCCCGTTTCATGGTTTGACCAGCATTGAAGTTAGACTCAAAAGCAAGAATAGCATGGTGTTCATTGGCCGCAACTGGTTGAGATCCGACTAGAAGAGCCTTGTCCGGCCCCCCTAGACTTTCAATTACTTCTCCCCAGGCATTCTGCAAACGAATCAGATTTTGACGTGCTAAATCAGGATTTTCAACGGCCTCTTGTAGGATCGATTGAACTTTATTGCGATCCACACGATAGATTGTCTTGCCCGTTGCTGGGCGACTAGGAGCTGGATTTGTTGGCTTAGATACGGTTCCCACATTTGCGAGTTCTTGTTTGAGACGGGCAATTTCCTGTCTCAGTGCAGAAATTTCACTTTCAACTGCCCCAGAAAGAGCTGGTTCAGGCTTAATCTCTGCCAAACGGATAGTCATCATCTCAGCATAAATCTTAGGCTGCAAACTAGACTTAATATCTGCTAAACTGACTGTCGCCAAGCGAATCATTTCAAACAGATTTTCTTGAGGAAGTGCCAAATTTTCTACAAAGACTGGACTATGATGAGTATTTTCTCCACCTGTTTGAACAATTAACAAATCTCTTAAATAGTGTAAAAGTTCGGTCACAAAACGAGTCATGCTCTTACCATTGTCAAAGAGAAGATTCAAGCATGCTAGGGCCTTTGGAACATCCTGTTGAGACAAGGCTGCCACATAATCATCCAAGGCTGATAGACTAATTGTGCCAGTAATTTCTTCAGAGATGGCAGTCGTCAGCTCGTTTCCCTGTGTCAAACTCAAGGCTTGATCCAAAATAGACAAGGCATCTCGCATTCCACCTTCAGCCCGTCTAGCAATGATTTCCACAGCCTCTGGTTCAGAACTGATATTTTCTTTGTCTAAGATATAGTGAATATGTTCCTTAATATCCTGTGTCTTAATTGATTTAAATTCAAAACGTTGCACACGGGATAGAATAGTCGCAGGTATCTTGTGCAATTCAGTAGTAGCCAAAATAAAGACCACATTCTGTGTTGGCTCTTCTAACGTCTTTAGGAGGGCATTAAAAGCTCCTGTAGACAGCATGTGAACCTCATCTATGATGTAAACCTTATAACGGGCAAGACTAGGAGCGTAGGTAGATTTATCACGAATTTCGCGAATTTCATCCACCCCATTATTAGAAGCCGCATCCATTTCAATGACATCTTCTAAACTACCATCCGTCACTGCCTGACAAATATAGCAGTTATTACAAGGTTCACCACCCACTTGATTTGGACAGTTCATAGCCTTGGCAAATATCTTAGCTACACTGGTTTTTCCCGTTCCACGAGGACCAGAAAAAAGATAAGCATGACTTATTTTCTCTTGCTCCACCGCTTGTTTAAGAGTCTTAGCCACAACTTCTTGACCAACCAACTGGGAGAAGTTTTGACTTCTATATTTTCGATAAAGTGCTTGATACATTAGGCTTTCTCCCCAAACATTGTAAAGTCCCATTCTGTCTTTTCAAGCAAAATAGCGACAAATTGTTCCAAATAATCTCGATCCATAGCATCATAATCATCAAACTCTGAAGAATCCAGATCCAGAACCCCGAGCAATTGACCATTCTTAACCATCGGAACAACAATTTCACTTTTAGCTCGACCATCACAAGAAATATAGTTGGGATAAGTCCTTACATCACCAACTAGAACCGTTTCCTGAAAGTGAGCTGCCTCCCCACAAATACCTTTTCCAAGTGCAATACGGATACAGGAAACACCGCCTTGGAAAGGACCTAAAACCAATTCCATTCCATCGAACAGATAAAAGCCTGCAAATACGGTATTAGGGAAGCGTGATTTTAGAAGAGCGCTGGCATTGGAAAGATTAGCCAAAACATTGGTTTCACCATCCAATAAAAAAGAGAGCTCTTCATTTAACATTTGATAACGTGATTGTTTTTCTGATTCTAACATAGAACTATTATATCAAAAAAGACTTACAGACAAAAGAAAAATCCCTTGTTAAGTAAACAAAGGATTTTGTGTATTTTCAATTTGATTAGAGTTCGATATCACCGAACAAGTCAGCCATTGAGAATCCTGTTTGTGTTTCTGGAAGTTCGAAATCACGTTTTTCTTGACGTTTTGGACGACGTGGACGAGCAGCACGTTTTTCTTCTTTTTGTCCTTCTTCTTGAGCTGGACGCTCTTCAAGAGCTTTGATAGAAAGTGATACGCGCTCTGCATCTGCGTTAACTTCAAGAACTTTAACTTTAACTTCTTGACCAACTTTAAGAGCTTCTTTTGGATTTTCAATACGTTTGTGTGAAATTTGTGATACGTGAACAAGTCCATCGATACCTGGCAATACTTCAACAAATGCACCGAAGTCAGTCAAACGTTTAACTGTTCCTTCTACTACATCACCTTTAGCCAATTTTTGCTCAACGCCATCCCATGGTCCAGGTGTTGTTGCTTTAAGTGAAAGTGATACGCGTCCTTCTTCTTCGTTAAGATCAAGGATTTTCACTTCAATTTCTTCACCAACAGTTACAACTGATTTTGGTGATACGTTACGTTCATGTGACAATTCAGTCAAGTGAACCAATCCGTCAACACCACCAAGGTCGATGAAAGCACCGAAACTTGTGATACGTGCAACTTTACCAGTTACTACATCACCAACAGCCAATTTACCGAATACTTCAGCGCGAGCTGCTGCTGTAGCTGCTTCAACAACTTCACGACGTGAAAGGATGAAGCGGTTTTCTTTAGCGTCAACTTCTTTGATTTTAGCATCAAATTCTTGACCTACAAAACGCTCAGTGTTACGTACGAAACGAGTATCCAACATTGAAGCTGGGATAAATCCACGAACACCTTCAAATTCTACTGAAAGTCCACCTTTAACGGCACGAGTTCCTTTAACAGTAACAACTTCTTCTTCGCGACCAACAAGTTTGTCCCATGCTTTGCGAGCTTCAAGGCGTTTTTTAGATACAAGGTATGTAACTGTATCAGTATCTTTACCAACTACTTGACGAAGTACAAGAACATCCAATACTTCTCCTACTTTAACAAAGTCATTGATATCTGCATCGCGATCGTTTGTCAATTCGCGAAGAGTCAAGACACCTTCAACACCAGTTCCAGAGATTGCAACGTTAGCTTGAGTCGCATCAACTGTCAATACTTCAGCACTAACAACATCACCAGTCTCAACTTGGCTAACGCTATTTAGCAAATCTTCAAATTCGTTCATCTAAAAAATCCTCCAACAATCAAGTTTTTCTTAAACTTGACATACTTATAATTTTTTTCCTAAGCACCCGCAAGGACATGTTCATATCGTTCACGTCTTTCAATTATAAAAATAAAATACCCTAAGATATTTTGCTTTTTATCTTGATCATTACCTAAGAACTGGGGTAGCTGGATTCGAACCAACGCATGAGGGAGTCAAAGTCCCTTGCCTTACCGCTTGGCTATACCCCATTGATGAAATGGAGAGAGAGGGATTCGAACCCCCGAACCCGAAGGAGCGGATTTACAGTCCGCCGCGTTTAGCCTCTTCGCTATCTCTCCTACAATCAACATGGACTATTATATCATGAAAATTTCAAAAAAACAAGACTTATTTTGCTAAATTATAATTTTCAATCAAAATTTCCACAGCTTTTTCCAATTTTTTATAAAAACTATCGACGTTTCCATTCTTTATGATGGCAAATTGTCCGTCTAATTCGGCAATTTCTCCGATAACTTTTTTACCAATTGTCAATGTATAGCCTTCAAAACTGTCTTTTCCTACATTAACCTTGGCATCTGCTACTTGAATTTCAATTTTTTTATCTTTCTTACTCATTTCATACCTCTCTTCACTTTTTCTATTTTACAAGAAAATCCCAAAACTAGCAAGAAAAAACTCTATATCGGGCTTGTCCGATATAGAGTTTTCCGCATTATTTAATGTGTTTTTCTAGTTCTTTTTGGTACTTACCATTTGATTCCAATTTTTCTTTTTGCCATTTTTTCAGTGCTTCTTCATATTCTTTTGTTGTAACAATATCTTTTTGCAATTTCATTCCTTTAAAGATATATGGGTCACCCTTAATACCAACTTGTGAGTATGGTTTTGAGAATGGCACGACATTACTTACAACTGGAGAACCACCAGATGAGGCTGTTGGCATCAATAATGAACTATCTGTCAACCAAGCTTGAGCCTTGGCATATTTTTCATAGCGTTCTTCAAGATTTGTAGTTTCTGAATCTGCATCATCCAATAATTTCTTATATTGGTCCAAACCAAGTTTAGCTACAACATCCTTATCTTTCCCTTTAGTAATACCAAGGTGTTTCATAGCAGAACCTGATTTAGGATCCATGATATTCAAGTAAGATGCTGGGTCTTGATAGCTTGGAGCCCATCCTGTACTGTTCAAATCATAATCTTTTTGAGAAGGAACACGCGCTTGAGAAGTGATTGTTTCCTTTTCATTATCTGTCATTTGAAGAACGTCGATAACAACATTTTCAGCACCAAGAGTTGATTCAATAGACTGTTTGAAAGAGTTGCTTTGTTGAACAGCGATGGTATCTGTTTGTTCAACTGGGACATCCAAGTGAATTGGGAATGTTACCCCTTTAGATTCCAAGTCTTTCTTAGCTTTTTCGAAAGCAGCTTTAGCCTTGTCAGGATTGTAGATAGAATCCTTACCGTCAACTAGCTCAACATCTTTCCATTGGTCACCATAGTTCACCAACTCTGCTTGAGCGATTTGACCAAAGTTTTTACCACCTGCTTGTACAAAGTTGTCAGGAACGAGGCTGTTACGAATAATCTTGTCCGCACCGTCTTCACCATTTAGCTGGGCAGCATAAGAATGGCGGTTGAAGGCAAAGTTGATAGCCTGACGGAAGTCCTTATTAAGCATAGCTTCTTTAGTAGAAGTCTTTTGCTCTTCACTTGTTTTCGCAGTTTTATTATATGATTGACGATTTACGTTAAAGGTGAAGTAATAACTACTTGAGTCCTGTGGGCTATAAGTGATTTTATCTCCGTATTGTTCCAAAGTTGAAGCAAAGTTTGAGCTACTTGGGAAGAGACGGGCTGTCGTATAGGCACCTGAAGAGAAGCTACGAATCAACGATTCCTGATCAGAACCATCGTAGTAAGTCAATTTGACCTTTTCAATTTTTACCTTTTCTTTATCCCAGTAATTTGGGTTTTTCTCGTATTCGATCAACGATTTAGAAGTCAAGGTCTTCAAGATATAAGGACCATTGTAAAGAATCCCTGCTGGAGTAACTGCTCCATAATCTTTACCTGATGCCTTCAAAAACTCTTCATTTACAGGCAACATCGTTGCTGTGGTGACTTTAGAGTTCCAGAAGCTTTCTGGTTTGTTTAGGGTATATTCAACTGTATAATCGTCCAAGGCCTTAACACCAACTGTAGAGAAATCATTGGTCTCACCAGTCATGTAGGCATCCAAGCCCTTGATTGAATTTTGGATGAGAGAGACACCGTCTGACTTACCGTCAGCTACGTGTTTCAATCCTGTTACAAAGTCATGGGCTGTTACTTCTGCATATTCTTCACCTTCAGAAGTGTACCATTTAACTCCTTTACGAAGTTTGTAGGTATAAGTCAAACCATCTTTTGACACAGACCAATCTTCAGCCAAGGAAGGAATAACATTTCCGTATTGGTCATTTTCCATCAAACCATCAACCACGTTCCCGATGACATCTGTTGTAGATGTACGAGTCGCTATACTATAGTCCAAAGATGCTGGATCTACTGCATAGACATATGAAAATGTTGTCGGTGCATCTGCTTCTTTATCAGCTTTTCCACAAGCTACTAAAAGAGCTGTTGTGCTCAGGACCACTCCTGCTGTTAAGAGCCACTTTTTCGATTTCATAAAAAATCTCCTTTAGTTTATTTTAATCTACTTTTACAATCCAACCTTCTGGCGCTTCAATATCGCCAAACTGAATTCCTGTCAATTCATCATATAATTTACGAGTCACAGGACCTACTTCTGTTTCGCTATAGAACACATGGAAATCATCACCGTGCTGAATTCCACCAATTGGAGAAATAACTGCTGCTGTACCACAGGCACCTGCCTCTACAAAACGGTCAAGGTTATCAATTGGGACATCCCCCTCAATAGGAGTTAAGCCCAAGCGATGTTCTGCCAAATAAAGCAAAGAATACTTGGTAATAGATGGCAAGATAGAAGGACTCAATGGTGTTACAAATTCATTATCAGCTGTAATTCCAAAGAAGTTAGCTGAGCCGACTTCTTCAATCTTTGTATGAGTTGATGGGTCTAGATAGATAACATCTGAGAAATGACGTGACTTGGCCAATTTCCCTGGCAAGAGACTTGCAGCATAGTTTCCACCAACCTTAGCCGCACCTGTACCATTTGGAGCCGCACGGTCGTATTCATCCTGAATCAAGAAGTTGGTTGGAACCAATCCACCCTTAAAGTAATTTCCAACTGGCATAGCAAAGATGGTGAAAATGTACTCTTCTGCCGGTTTAACCCCAATAATATCTCCGACACCAATCAAAAGAGGGCGAAGATATAAGGTTCCACCTGTTCCATATGGAGGTACATATTCTTCATTCGCACGAACAACTGCCTTACAAGCGTCTACAAACATTTCTGTTGGAACTTGTGGCATCAAGAGACGGTCACATGTCCGTTGCAGGCGTTTAGCATTTTCATCAGGACGGAACAGTTGAACACTACCATCCTTAGTACGATAAGCTTTCAAACCTTCAAATGCTTGTTGACCATAGTGAAGACTTGGAGAAGACTCTGAAATATGCAAGTTTGCATCCTCTGTAAGCTCTCCTTGATCCCATTGTCCATTTTTAAAATGAGCAATATAGCGATAAGGTAATTTCATATAGGAAAAACCGAGATTTTCCCAATCAATCGTTACTGTCATATTCCACTCCTTATTCTAAAAACCTATTTCTTTTATTCTACACTATTTTTCTAAAATAGCAAGTATATTTTGTAATTTTCAGAAAATTTCTTCAATAAAAAGAACCAGCTCTTAGAACTGATTCTTCATTTCACTTATTTAGCTTCAGTAAATACTTCTTTAAGATAAGCGTCAAAAACTTCTTCATCCGAAATCGTGTCAGAGATGAAGCTACCATTACTTGTGCGTTCTGACAGATTCAAGTCTTGTAGTCGACTTTCATAGATTGTTCCTTTGTTCGATTGGACAAGCAGCGTTTGGTCGTTCTCTTCCACTTCTGTACTGAAGAGATCACCAACAAATCCTTGCTCTGCAACTGATCCTGCTAAGAAGACACGATGCGGTTTGTTTTTCAACTCACGCAAGACTTGTAATCCTCGTTTGGCACGGCTGGTTGCTGGAATTTCCTCAATGGAAACACGTTTCAAACTTCCACGCTGAGTCAAGAGGTAGAAGGACGAGGTATTACAGATAAAGGCCGATTGGAGGACATCATCTTCTTTCAGGTTCATAGCCTTGACACCTGCTGCCTTGGCACCGACAACCGGAACCTCTTCAATATTGAAACGCAGTGCATAACCATTTTGGCTAATCAAGAGAACATCATCCAGTTTAATTGGAGCCACTGCCACAATCTGGTCTGTCTCGTCTTTAAGCTTAGCATACTTAACAGACTTAGACTTGTAGGTCCGCCATGGGGTGAATTCTTTTCGTTCTACACGTTTGATTTGACCAAGACGAGTCGCAGTAAAGTAGGTTGTCGCATCATCAAACTGATCCACGACTTCCACATAAAGGATTTCTTCGTTAGTTTCAAAGTTTGTAATAGTCTGGCTCAGATGCTCTCCGATGTCCTTCCAGCGAATGTCTGCCAATTCATGGATTGGTCGATAAATGACATTTCCAAGAGTCGTGAACATCAAAAGATGCTGGGTTGTCTTGGCAGATTGAACAAAGATTAAACGGTCATCATCACGTTTGCCAATTTCCTCTAGCGTTGAAGCTGCAAAAGAACGCGGGCTGGTACGCTTGATGTAACCTGCCTTGGTCACGCTGACATAGGTATCTTCCTCAGCGATCAGACTAGCTGTATCAATCTCGATTGCTTTCGCAGTGTCTTCTAAAGTGCTCAAACGCGGAGTCGCAAATTTCTTTTTAACCTCACGAAGCTCTTTCTTCATGAGATTGTACATAGTTCGTTCATCACCAATAATAGCCGCCAGCATAGCAATCTTCTCACGAAGTTCTGCTTCTTCTTCCTGCAAGACAACCACATCTGTATTGGTCAAACGGTAAAGTTGCAAGGTTACGATAGCCTCAGCCTGCTCCTCTGTAAAATCATAGCTGACCTTGAGGTTTTCCTTGGCGTCAGCCTTATTCTCGGATGAACGGATAAGGGCAATGACTTCGTCTAAAATCGAAATCACACGAATCAAACCTTCGACAATATGGAGACGTTTCTCAGCCTTTTCTTTGTCAAAGCGTGAACGCGCCAAAATGACTTCACGGCGGTGGGCGATATAGCTGGACAAGATTGGGACAATCCCAACCTGACGAGGTGTGAAATTATCAATCGCCACCATATTAAAGTTATAGTTGATTTGCAGGTCTGTGTACTTAAAGAGATAGTTAAGAACCAGCTCCGTATTGGCGTCTTTCTTGAGTTCGATAGCGATACGAAGACCGTCACGGTCAGATTCGTCCCGAACCTCAGCAATCCCAGCTACCTTGTTATTGACACGAACATCATCGATTTTCTTGACTAGATTGGCCTTGTTGATTTCATAAGGAATCTCAGTAATAACAATTTGTTCCTTACCACCTTTTAGCTTTTCAATCTCCGTCTTGGAACGAACAACTACGCGCCCTTTCCCAGTTTCATAGGCCTTCTTGATTTCATCACGACCCTGGATAATCCCTCCAGTCGGGAAGTCTGGTCCAGGCAAGAATTCCATGAGTTTATCAACCTTTGCAGTTGGGTGGTCAATCATGTAAACCGCTGCATCGATGACCTCAGCCAAATTATGGGGAGGAATGTCTGTGGCATAACCAGCCGAAATCCCAGTCGAACCATTGACCAAGAGGTTTGGAAAGGCTGCTGGCAAGACTGTCGGCTCTTTCTCGGTATCGTCAAAGTTCCAAGCAAAAGGAACGGTCTTTTTCTCGATATCCTGAAGAAGATAACCCGCAATCTCAGACAAACGCGCCTCAGTATAACGCATAGCCGCAGGCGGATCTCCGTCCATAGAACCGTTATTACCGTGCATTTCGACTAGAATCTCACGGTTCTTCCAGTCCTGAGACATACGGACCATGGCATCATAGATAGAACTGTCACCGTGTGGGTGGAAATTCCCCATGATATTACCGACAGACTTAGCAGACTTACGGTAGCTCTTGTCAAAGGTATTACCATCCTTATTCATAGAATAAAGAATGCGACGCTGAACCGGCTTCAATCCATCACGAATATCTGGCAAAGCCCGGTCTTGAATAATGTATTTTGAGTAGCGACCAAAGCGCTCTCCCATGATGTCCTCTAGGGACATGTTTTGAATGTTACTCATATAGGATACAGAGCCTGTAAAATACCAAGTGAAAATAGAAAATTCTTGAAGTAAGCAAGCTCACAAGAAAATTTATCTTTTTCACCCAGCATTTAGGGCGTGTTCAACTCCTTTCAAAGAATGTAGAGTATGTGTAATAATAAAAGGGTGTAGAAAGGATTAGTCCTGTGTTCAGTAACATTCAGTAACCAAACGACCCTTTCTGTAGTTTAAAATACGTTGCATAATTATTTAGTGATTAGGAAGTTTCTCCTCAGCATATCTCATCATCTTCTCAGCCACTTCCTTATCGTAGGCAAAGCCCATCTTTTGAGCAAGTATTTGAGCTTCTCTGTGGAAAAGTTGCATCGTAGCAAACAATGACTGAGTAAGTTTCTCTACACTTGAAAAATCAAGCAGAGCTGAGAATTCCTTCTCTTTCTCTGTAGGCAAATACTGGAAAAGATACTTGTAATTCTTACCGATGTCGACCTTTCCCCTATCACTTGCAACCTGCCAAGCTAAGATTTTCAGGAGTTCTTGTTGACAAATGCCATAGAGATGATCGGTCACATAAATAACTTGCTTACGACAGATTCCTTTGACCACGTAGGCTGACACCCACCAAAATTCATTGCAGGCTTTTTCAAAATCCTTTTCAGTAGCTGGGGTTATCCAGTAACGCTCTATATTTGGGAAATAGGCTTCAAATAAATTTTCTGGATCTTCCAAAACAGCAAATCCTGCCTCACTATCCACCCACTCTTGCATGTGTTCTTTAGGGCAAAGAGTCAAATCAATACGATTGCCATCTTCAAAAAGCATGAGATAGAGACGACGATGGTCAAGAGCAACCTCTTGCTCGATAATGCGTTTCCCAAACTGATTCAACCAAGAAAGGTCACTTGTCAGATTATCTAAATCTTCCACAATATAGACCAAATCATAGTCTTGAAATTCATCTTTTGGAGCTTTTGGACAAGCTCGCGAACCAGACATGGCGACAGCTTTGACTTGTAAAGTTTTGGCTGTTTGTAAAATCACATCGAGCATTTCTGTTTCAGTTCTCATGTTAATACCCATTCGTTAAAGACCGACTTAAAACACTGTCGCTTCTTCCAGCGTAAACTTGACATTATCCTCGATCCACTTACGGCGTGGTTCGACCTTGTCACCCATGAGGACATTGACACGGCGTTCAGCGCGTGCTAGGTCTTCGATCGTAACGCGAATGAGAGTGCGGGTTTCTGGATTCATGGTTGTTTCCCAGAGTTGGTCCGCATTCATCTCACCGAGACCTTTATAGCGTTGGAGGGTAGCGCCCTTACCGAACTGCTTGCGGAGTTCTTCTAACTCGCCATCTGTCCAAGCATAGGCCACTTCTTCTTTCTTGCCTTTACCTTTGGACATCTTGTAAAGAGGCGGAAGGGCAATATAGACATGTCCCGCCTCAACTAGCGGACGCATATAGCGGTAAAAGAAGGTTAAGAGAAGTGTTTGAATGTGGGCACCGTCGGTATCCGCATCGGTCATGATAATGATCTTGTCATAGTTGGCATCTTCAATAGAGAAGTCAGCCCCAACACCCGCACCAATAGTATAAATCATAGTGTTGATTTCTTCATTTTTGAGGATATCCGCCATCTTGGCCTTAGCTGTGTTGATAACCTTACCACGAAGTGGCAAGATAGCCTGGAACTTACGGTCACGACCTTGTTTGGCAGAACCACCGGCAGAGTCTCCCTCGACTAGATAGAGTTCATTCTTAGCAGGATTCTTAGACTGGGCTGGCGTTAATTTCCCAGACAACAAGCCCTTGTCTTTCTTGTTTTTCTTACCATTTCGGCTCTCATCACGCGCTTTGCGGGCCGCCTCACGGGCATCACGAGCCTTAATGGCTTTGCGAATAAGATTTGAAGCTAATTCACCATTTTCCATGAGGAAGAAGGTCAACCTATCAGCCACAATACCATCCACAACTGGACGAGCTAGGGGGCTACCCAATTTATCCTTAGTCTGGCCTTCAAACTGCAAATGTTCTTCAGGAACCAAGATAGAGAGAACGGCTGCTAGTCCTTCACGATAGTCTGAACCTTCAAGGTTTTTATCTTTTTCCTTGAGAAGACCTGTCTTACGGGCATAGTCGTTCATGACTTTGGTAATGGCAGACTTGAGTCCTGTTTCATGCGTTCCACCGTCCTTGGTGCGAACGTTATTAACAAAGGACAGAATGTTATCTGAAAATCCATCATTGTACTGGAGGGCGACTTCCACTTGGAAACCATTATCTTCCCCCTCAAAGTACAGAACTGGTGTTAAGGTTTCCTTGTCTTCATTAAGGTAGGAAACAAAGTCCTGCACCCCGTTTTCATAATGAAACTCAATCGCTTCATCTGTACGCTTGTCCGTCAGGGACAAGGTTACATTTTTCAAGAGAAAAGCTGATTCATTAAGGCGCTCTGAAATGATATTGTACTTGAAGTCTGTCGTAGAAAAGATGGTCGCATCCGGCATGAAAGTAACCTTGGTACCTGTTTTAGACTTGAGTGCTGTACCGATTTTCTTCAAAGTCGTGACAGGTTTTCCACCATTTTCAAAACGTTGCTTGTAGACTGCACCATCACGGGTAATTTCGACTTCCAACCAACTAGAAAGAGCGTTAACAACGGAAGAACCCACCCCGTGGAGACCACCAGATGTCTTGTAGCCACCCTGACCGAATTTTCCTCCGGCATGAAGAATGGTAAAGATTACTTCAACCGTTGGGATTCCCATAGCGTGCATTCCAGTCGGCATCCCACGACCATGGTCTTGAACCGTTAAACTCCCATCTTTATTGATTGTCACATCAATACGGTCACCAAATCCAGACAAGGCCTCATCGACAGCATTGTCGACGATTTCCCAGACTAGGTGGTGGAGCCCAGCGCCATCGGTCGATCCGATATACATCCCTGGACGTTTTCGGACCGCATCCAACCCTTCTAGCACCTGAATGGCATCATCATTATAATTGTTAATATTGATTTCCTTTTTTGACACAAGGAACCTCCTATTCGTTCATCTTTACTATTCTACAGGTTTTCCAAGGATTTTGCAAAATTTTTCTTTCTCCGGTGTGACAATTTCAGAAGAGATTCTCTGCCTTTCTTCTCCATTTCATGATATAATAGGAGTATGATTACAATAGTTTTATTAATCCTAGCTTATCTGCTGGGTTCGATTCCGTCTGGTCTCTGGATTGGACAAGTATTCTTTCAAATCAATCTGCGCGAGCATGGTTCTGGTAACACTGGAACGACCAATACCTTCCGCATTTTAGGCAAGAAAGCTGGTATGGCAACCTTTGTGATTGACTTTTTCAAAGGAACCCTAGCAACACTGCTTCCGATTATGTTTCATCTTCAAGGAGTTTCGCCTCTCATCTTTGGACTTTTGGCTGTCATTGGACATACCTTCCCTATCTTTGCAGGATTTAAGGGAGGCAAGGCTGTCGCAACCAGTGCTGGAGTGGTTTTCGGATTTGCACCTGTCTTCTGTCTCTACCTTGCAGTTGTTTTCTTTGGAACCCTCTATCTTGGTAGTATGATTTCACTATCTAGTGTCACAGCATCTGTCGCGGCTGTCATCGGAGTTCTACTCTTTCCACTTTTTGGTTTTATCCTGAGCAACTATGATCCTCTATTCATCGCTATTATCCTAGCACTTGCTAGTTTGATTATCATTCGTCATAAGGACAACATCGCTCGTATCAAAAATAAAACTGAAAATCTTGTCCCTTGGGGATTGAACCTAACCAACCAACATCCTAAAAAATAAAACGCCAGTTCATTCTGAACTGACGTTTTTTGTATGCTTATTTTGATTTGATATAGTTGATACCATCTGCTTTTGGTGCAACTGCTTTTCCAAAGAAGGCTGCCAAGACAAGAATTGTCAAAACATAAGGTGCGATTTGAAGATAAACCGCAGGCACTCCTTGTAGGAATGGCAATTGAGAGCCGATAACAGCCAAACTTTGTGAAAGTCCAAAGAAGAGACTAGATAGCATGGCTCCGATTGGATTCCATTTCCCGAAGATCATTGCAGCAAGAGCGATAAATCCAGGTCCAACAATAGTTGTTACTGAAAAGTTAACTGAGATGGATTGAGCATAAATCGCTCCGCCAATTCCACCTAGAAAACCGGAAATAATAACTCCAAAATATCTCATCTTGTAGACATTGATTCCCAAGGTATCCGCTGCTTGAGGATGTTCACCGACAGAGCGAAGACGAAGACCAAAACGAGTCTTAAAGAGGATAAACCAAGCAAAGAATGAGAAGGCAATCGCGATATAACCTAGCAGACTTGTTGACTTGAAGAAGATATCACCAATCACTGGGATATTTGCCAAGAATGGGAAATCAAAGCGTCCAAAAGTCTGACTTAGGTTGTCGGTTTGTCCTTTGTTATAAAGTACTTTCACCAAGAAAACAGCCAAGGCTGGGGCCATCAAGTTCAATACCGTACCGCTGACAACATGGTCTGCACGGAAATGAACCGTCGCTGCTGCGTGGATGATAGAGAAGAGTCCTCCAACCAATCCTGCTACAAGCAAGGATAGCCATGGAGTTGCTGCTCCAAATTGTTCTGCAAATTCAAGGTTAAAGACAACTCCAGAAAAGGCACCCATAACCATAATTCCTTCAAGACCGACGTTTACCACACCACCACGTTCAGAGAAAACACCACCAATACTTGTAAAGATGAGAGGTGCTGAGTAAATCAGCATAGAAGACACCAAGAGGGTGAGCAAGGTTGTAATAGACATCTTTACTTACCTCCTTTAACTTGTTTTTTCGGTTTGACAAAGCGTTCGATAAGGTAATGAACACTGACAAAGAAGATAATAGACGCTGTTACAATGCTGACAAGCTCAGACGGTACCTGCGCCGCATTCATACCAGGAGCTCCAACTTGGAGAACACCAAATAAGAAGGCTGCAAATAGAATACCAATTGGTGAGTTGGCCGCAAGCAGACTAACCGCCATTCCGTTAAATCCGACAGCTAATGACGCCCCCTGAACATAAACGTTCTGGAAGGTTCCCAGACCTTCAACAGCTCCACCAAGACCTGCCAAGGCACCTGAGATAATCATTGAGAGGATAATCGTTCTTTTTGCAGAAATACCAGCATATTCTGAAGCATGTGGATTCAGACCAACCGCACGGATTTCAAAACCAAGAGTCGTTTTCTTGAGCATGAACCAAATAACTGCAACGGCAATGATGGCAAAGAAAATACCAATATTCATCCGCGAATTACCAGTCAACTCAGCTAACCAAGGTGTCTGGTAGGTTGCATTAGCCCCAACACGAATGGTCGAATCTGTACTTTGCATGAAGTCTTTAGGGAAAGCATGGATAAAGGCATTCCCTACATGCAAGACAATGTAGTTCATCATGATGGTTACGATAACCTCTGACGTCCCTAGATAGGCTCTAAGAATACCTGGAATCGCTCCGACAATCCCACCAGCAATCAGGGCAATCACGATAGTTGCTAGAATCATCAAGGGACGTGGCATATCTGGATGAGACAAGGCAAACCAACCACTGAGAATCCAACCTGCCAAAGCCTGACCAGGAAGCCCGACGTTAAAGAAACCTGCGCGACTGGCAACGGCAAAACCCAGACCAATCAAGACCAAAGGCCCCATAGCACGGAAGATTTCTCCAATCCCACGCAGACTACCAAAGGCTGTATAGAACAATTCTTCGTAGCCCCAAATAGCATCATAACCGAAGATCCACATGACAATGGCTCCGAGTAAAATTCCTAGGAATACAGAAATCAAGGGAACCGAAATTTGTTGTAATTTTTTAGACATCACTCTTCTCCTTTCCCAAGTTTCCACCAGCCATCAAGACACCAAGCTCTTGTTTATTGGTTGTTTCTGGTGATACAATACCTTGAATCTTACCATCATGGATAACAGCAATACGGTCTGAGACGTTTAAAATCTCATCCAATTCAAAGCTGACAACAAGGACAGCTTTACCATTATCACGCTCTTCAATCAAGCGTTTGTGGATATATTCAATAGCACCGACATCCAAACCACGAGTTGGCTGGCTGACGATAAGGAGATCAGGATCACGATCAATTTCACGAGCAATAATTGCTTTTTGTTGATTTCCTCCTGAAAGTGCAGCTGCAGGAACAAATTCACTGGCAGCACGAACATCAAACTCTTCCATTAGCTTTTTAGCATAAGAGGTAATATTTGAATAGTTCAAAATTCCATTTTTACTATGTGGTTCTTTATAGTAGGTTTGAAGGGCAATATTTTCAGAAATCATCATTTCCAAAATCAAGCCATCACGGTGACGGTCTTCTGGAACGTGCCCAACACTCAATTCTGTAATCTGACGTGGGGGCAATCCTACAATTGAATCTCCTTTTAGCTCAATGCTACCAGATTCAACCTTGCGAAGACCTGTAATGGCTTGAATCAGTTCAGACTGACCATTTCCATCAATCCCTGCAATACCAACAATCTCTCCAGCACGAACATCCAAGGAAAGATTTTTCACAGCTGGGACACCGCGGTTTTCATTGACCACCAAATCTTTGATTGACAAGACCACTTCTTTTGGTTGAGAGGCTTGCTTCTCTGTTTTAAAGGAAACAGAACGACCTACCATCATTTCTGCCAAATCAGCATTGGTAGCTCCTGCAATTTCGACTGTTTCAATTGATTTCCCACGACGGATAACTGTAACGCGGTCAGAAACTGCACGAATCTCATCCAACTTGTGGGTAATCAAGATAATTGATTTCCCTTCTTTGACAAGATTTTTCAAAATAGCCATCAATTCATCAATTTCTGATGGGGTCAAGACAGCCGTTGGTTCATCAAAGATAAGGATATCAGCCCCCCGATAAAGGGTTTTTAAAATTTCTACACGTTGTTGGGCTCCAACTGAGATATCTGCTACCTTGGCAGAAGGGTCAACAGCTAAGCCATAACGTTCAGAAAGAGCCTTGATTTCTTTGCTAGCTCCAGCGATATCTAGCACACCATTTTTAGTCAATTCACTACCTAAAATGATGTTTTCAGCCACTGTGAAGGCTTCTACCAACATAAAGTGCTGGTGAACCATTCCGATTCCCAAGCTAGCTGCTTTAGATGGTGAGTCGAGGTTAACAACTTGACCGTTGACCGCAATTTCACCACTTGTTGGTTCAAGAAGGCCTGCTAACATGTTCATTAGCGTAGACTTACCAGCCCCATTTTCTCCTAAAAGTGCATGAATTTCACCTTTTCGTAGGTGCAAGTTGATTTTGTCGTTGGCAACAAATTCACCAAACACCTTGGTAATATCACGCATCTCAATGACATTTTCGTGTGCCATGTGCTCTTCCTTTCAGAGTCTTATTTTATTTCAATAAAACTTGCTAGTTTCTCTAGTAGCAAGCTTTACTGAGACAAAATGACTTTGTCTCAACTCTTAAAAAAGCGGCCGAGGGCCGCTTCCTAAGAAATGACTTCCATCCGTTATTTTTCAGGAACTTTTACGCTTCCATCAAGGATTTTAGCTTTAGCATCTTCGACAGCTTTTTTACCTTCTTCTGAAAGGTTTGTCACTGCCAAGTCAACCCCTTTATCTTTCAATGAGTAAACGATCACTTGACCGCCAGGGAATTCACCTTTTTCTGCCTTGTTAGCAATATCTTTTACAGTTGTACCAACTTGTTTCAAAGTAGATACAAGAACAAAGTTTGATTCTTTACCATCTTTAGAAGTGTATTTACCTTCTGCTTCTTGGTCACGGTCAACACCGATAACCCAAACTTTTTCATTTTCAGGACGGCTTTCGTTAAGTGATTTTGCTTCTGCAAAGACACCTGCACCTGTACCACCAGCTACTTGGTAAACAATATCTGCACCAGCTGCGTATTGTGCAGCTGCAATTGTTTTACCTTTAGCAGCATCACCAAATGAACCAGCGTAGTCAACTTGTACTTTGATAGATGGGTCTACTGACGCAACACCAGCCTTGAATCCTGCTTCAAAACGAGAGATAACTTCTGACTCCATACCACCTACAAAACCAACTTGTTTTGTTTTAGTTGTTTTAGCTGCTGCAACACCCGCAAGGTAAGCAGCTTCGTTATCAGCAAACGTTACGCTAGCAACATTCTTTTGATCTTTAATCACATCATCAATCAAGACATAGTTCAAATCAGAGTGGTCTTTTGCTGCTTCTTCAACCGCATTGTGAAGGGCAAAACCAACACCGAAGATTAGGTTGTAGCTTCCAGCCGCTTGTTGCAAGTTGTTAGCGTAGTCAGCTTCACTTGTTGATTGGAAGTAAGTGAAACCTTTATCTTTTGAAAGATTGTGTTCTTTACCCCAGTCTTGCAAACCTTCCCAAGCTGATTGGTTGAATGATTTGTCATCAACACCACCAGTATCAGTGACGATTGCTGCTTTTGTCTTCACATCAGAAGATGAAGCTGCGTTACGAGAAGAGCGGTTACCACATGCAGCAAGTCCAACTGCTGCCACTGCAACTAGACCAAGGCCTAGCCATTGTTTCTTGTTCATTACTGAACCTCCTAAATAAGATGTGCAACGATGTTGCAAGTATGGATTGGTTGGCCACAAGGACCGTGCCACTCAGAGAGCGACTCAGACTAGTTTAAGTCTGTAAAAGAGTATGGAAGTAACTCCCCGACCGTCATCTCGACCGTCGATTTATCTTTTGCGACTAAGGTCACTTTTAGATCTTGTTCAAAAAATTCAGCCATCACTTGGCGACAAGCACCACATGGCGAGATTGGTTTTTCAGTTTGTCCATAAACAATCAATTCGGAAAACTCTCTTTGGCCTTCGGAAACTGCTTTAAAAATCGCTGTACGCTCTCCGCAGTTGGTCAAAGGATAGCTAGCATTCTCAATATTGACACCTGTATAAGTGCTACCATCTTTTGTCACTAAAACAGCTCCGACTGGAAAATGAGAATAGGGCACATAGGCTTTCTTGCTGGTTTCAATTGCTAGTTCAATCAACTCAGTAGTCGCCATCAGCCAATTCTCCTTTTAAAATGGCTACCCCAGCTGACGTTCCAATACGGGTCGCCCCTGCTTCTACAAATGCAAGAGCATCTGCATAAGAACGAGCTCCGCCGGCAGCCTTGACACCCATTTCTGGTCCAACTGTTTCACGCATTAATCTAACATCTGCTACCGTAGCACCACCAGTTGAAAAGCCAGTTGAAGTTTTTACGAAGTCAGCTCCCGCTTTTTGAGCTAATTGGCAAGCCACAACTTTTTCTTGGTCTGTCAGAAGGCAAGCTTCAATAATGACTTTCACTAACTTGTCACCACTTGCTTCTACTACTGCGCGAATATCCGACTCAACCAAATCAAGATTACCTGTTTTGAGAGCTCCAACATTAATCACCATATCAATCTCATCTGCACCATTTTGGATAGCTTCCTTGGTTTCAAAAGCTTTCACAGTTGAAGTTGTTGCTCCCAAGGGGAAACCTACTACTGTGCAGACCTTGACATCTGTGCCTTCAAGCCCTTTTTTAGCATGTTCAACCCAGGTCGGATTAACGCAAACACTGGCAAAATCATACTCTCTAGCTTCAGACAACAAACAATCAATTTGATTTACTGTCGCATCTTGTTTCAAAAGTGTATGATCGATATATTTATTTAATTTCATATTCGGATTCTCCTGCAGTTTATGAGATTATTTCTATGATTTCTCGTAAACTTTGCACACTATCATTTATTTTAACATATTTTTGAAAATCTGTAACTAGCTGAGGAGAAATTTTTCCATTTGTGTATACTTTTGCAACAATTTCTCCCTTTTGAACGGAATCTCCAACTTTCTTTTCAAAAACAATTCCTGTCTCATAGTCCAAGGC
The DNA here is from genome assembly GCF_047464035.1 of Streptococcus mitis. Lineage (GTDB taxonomy): Bacteria > Bacillota > Bacilli > Lactobacillales > Streptococcaceae > Streptococcus > Streptococcus mitis_DX. Next base: position 1,882 of record NZ_JASHCQ010000001.1, on the reverse strand, counting down.
ATCAGACTTGACTGCACGGCCTGCCCCCAGTCTCATAGCATAAAGCCCAAATTCCATAGCTGGAAGAGCTGAAATGACACCCGTTTCATGAGCAGGGATTTCCACCACATGGGTAACATTGACAGGACGATAGAGGTCTTCCAAGTCTCCACCTTGGGCTTGGACCATTTCCTCAAACTTAGCCAGCGCTTGACCATTCTCAAGGTGTTGGCGAACTTCTTCCACTGTCTTGTTCACATTAGCCAAACCAAGCATAATTTGAGCCAATTCGCAGATAAAGTGGGTAATATCCTGACGGCCTTGACCTTGTAAAATCTCCAATGCCTCAAGGATTTCAAGGCGATTTCCAATCGCTCGTCCCAAGGGCTGACTCATATCGGTAATGACTGCAACTGTTTTACGGCCTACTGCTTTCCCTAAATCCACCATGGTTTTAGCCAATTCACGCGCCTCATCAACCGTCTTCATGAAGGCACCCTCACCGACAGTCACGTCTAGCAAAATAGCATCAGCCCCTGCCGCAATTTTCTTGCTCATCACCGAACTCGCAATCAAAGGAATCGTGTCAACAGTTGCGGTCACATCACGAAGGGCATAGAGAAGCTTATCCGCTTTGACCAGCTGGTCTGATTGCCCAATGACAGATACACCAATATCCTGAACTTGATGAATGAAATCCTCTTGACTACGTTCTACTTGATAGCCCTTGATTGATTCTAATTTATCAATCGTTCCACCCGTATGGCCGAGACCACGACCACTCATTTTCGCGACTGGAACTCCAAAACTCGCTACTAAAGGAGCTAAAATCAAGGTCACCTTGTCACCAACACCACCCGTAGAATGCTTGTCAACCTTAACCCCATCAATAGCTGATAAATCAAACTCTTGCCCTGTCTGAACCATTTTCATGGTCAAATCAGATATTTCTCGAGTCGTCATTCCTTTGAAATAAACAGCCATAGCAAAGGCAGACATCTGATAATCAGGGACAGTTCCTGACACATAGCCTTCAACTAGCCATTCAATTTCACTCGAAGTCAGTTCTTGACCATCTCGTTTTTTTTGGATTAAATCAACTGCTCTCATTCTTTCACACTTCTAAGGATATAATATCCCTTATCTTTTTTGACGATTTCACAATTGCCAAACACTTCCTCCATCTTTGACTTGGCGCTTGGAGCCCCTTGTTTTTTCTGGATAACGATTGTTAAATCTCCACCAGTTTCCAAGAAATCTTTACTTTTCTCAATGATTTCATGAACCACTTGCTTGCCCGCACGGATAGGAGGATTTGAAATGACATGGTCAAATGTGCCTTCAACTTGTTCATAGATGTTGGACTGGAAAATCGTCGCTTCTACTTTATTTCGTTCAGCATTTTGTCGCGCCAAATCCAAGGCACGATTATTGATATCAACCATGGTCGCCTGAACCCCATAAGCCTTAGCCAAGGATAAGCCCAAAGGCCCATAACCACACCCTACATCAAGGACAGTCTCTCCTTGGTTGACCTCTAGACACTTGAGCAAGAGTTGACTGCCAAAGTCAACCATTTTCTTGCTAAAAACACCCGCATCCGTCAAAAAGGTCATTTTTTCTCCCAACAAGTCCACTCTTAACTCATGAATGTCGTGAGCAGCATCAGGATTTTCTGCATAATACATTTTACTCATGAAACTATTTTACCATAATTTGACTTAAATTGTAAATCGTTTACAAATTGATCATAAAACAAAAAAGACTGAAGAAAGCGGCTCTATAATATTTGTAGTGGGTAACCCCCTATAGATATTATAGAGCCGATTTTTGTGTAGAAAAAAAGTCCCATAAGATCTATAATGAAAAGCGATCAAACAACTCATTAGAAAGATTCATATGG